>NZ_JACAOM010000156.1:0-19569 GCF_013386245.1 Pseudomonas sp. 21615526
GGCGGCCCGCGGAGCAATGCCGGAGTGAGGGAACGCCGAGCCACAGCGAGGCGCCGACAGGCGGGGCAGAGCCCTTTGCTTACTTTGGGGCTTTTCCAAAGTGAGTCGCTGTAAGAGCGAAACCATAGGCGGCCGTTACCTAAATAACGGATATGTACTCACCTCAAACCAGCGCAACAAAACGTCAAACCCAATGATGAATCGGCCACCCAGCCTTCTCAGCATGCGCCCGCAGCACCGGGTCCGGATTCACCACCTGCGGGTTCTCCACCTTCAGCAACAGCGGCAAATCATTGCGCGAATCCGAGTAGAAGTACGCCCCATCAAGGTGCTCACCTTCCTGCTCCAGCCATTCCATCAGGCGAGTGATCTTGCCTTCGCGGTAAGTCAGTACACCTGTGGTCTTGCCGCTGTACACCCCATGGGCGACGTCCAGCTCAATCCCCAGCACTTCATCAATGCCGATACGCGCCGCAATCGGCTTGACCAGGTGCGTCCCCGATGCCGAGATCACCAAAATCCGGTCACCATTCTTGCGGTGCTGCGCAATGGTACGGGTGGCTTCGCTGTAGATCAGCGGCTCGATAACGTCTTCCACCCACGGCTCTACAAGGTGCTCGATCTCTTCCGGCGTGCGGCCAATCATCGGCTCCAGGCTGAAGTCCATGAAATCCTCCATGGCCAGCTCACCGCGGCTGTAGGCCGCCATCAGTTCGTCGTTCTTGCGCATGAACGACTCACCATCCACCCAGCCCAGGCGGCCCATTTGCTCGCTCCACAGGGTGGCGCAGTCGCCGTGGATCAGGGTGTCGTCCAGATCAAAAATTACCAATGCCATCTGTCACGCTCTCTCAAATAAATCGTGCGTCAGGCTACTTCACACAACGCACTTGGGTCGATGGAAAGTGCCAATCTCTGACCATCCGGGTGCAGATCGTCAGCCGAGCGGTTAAGCACATCCACCACCAATTCCACGCCCCGGGCTTCGATGCGGTAGCGAATCACGTTGCCCAACAGGCTGTGGCTGCGCACCAACGCATCCAGCTCACCGCTGCGGCTGAGCTCAATGGCCTCCGGGCGAATGGCGATGCGCCCGGTGATCGGACGCTGCAACAGTTTGCTGGCCTTGTCGGCGTCCAGCAGGTTGTAGTTGCCGATAAAGCCCGCGGCGAACACATCCACCGGCGCGGTGTAGAGGGTCTCGGCATCGCCGCTCTGTACGATCTTGCCCTGGTTCATCAGGAAGATCCGGTCGGACATGGTCAGGGCTTCTTCCTGGTCATGGGTCACGAAGATGGTGGTCAGGCCCAGCTCACGCTGGATCTGGCGAATCTGTTCGCGCAGGTGCTTGCGAATCCGTGCATCGAGGGCCGACAACGGCTCGTCGAGCAACAGCAGGCGCGGGCGCGTCACCAGCGAGCGGGCGAGGGCCACGCGCTGGCACTGGCCGCCGGACATCTGGTGCGGGTAGCGGCCGGCGAGTTCTTTCAGCTCCACCAGTTGCAACACTTCCTGCACGCGTTTGTGGCTGTCGTCGGCATTGACCTTCTGCATGCGCAGGCCGAAGGCGACGTTCTGTTCCACGGTCATGTTGGGGAACAGCGCGTAGCTCTGGAACACCATGCCGATATGCCGTTTCTGTGGGCTCAGCGGGACGATGTCCTGGCCATCCAGCAGGATTTTCCCGCTGTCCACCGAGGTCAGGCCGGCGATGCAGCGCAGCAGGGTCGACTTGCCGCAGCCCGACGGGCCAAGCAGGGTGACGAATTCGCCCTTGGCGATTTCGCAGTTGATGTCACTGAATACCGGCGTACCGGCGTAGCCTTTCTGCAGGTGTTGGACGCTGACGAAGCTCATTGGCTTTTGTCCTTGTTCAAGATGTTGGCGGCCCAGGTCAGCACCAGCACGAAGAAGAAATAGGAGATCACCAGGGCACTGGTGAAGTGGCCGCTGCTGTTACGCATATTGTTGAGGTACACCTGCAGGGTTTCGTAGCGGGTGCCCACCAGGATGTTGGCGAACACGAACTCGCCGAACAGGAACGAGAACGACAGCAGCAATGCCACCATCAAGCCCTTGCGCAGGTTCGGCAGCACCACCAGGAACGCCGCCTGAAAGGTGCTGGCACCGAGCAGTTGGGCGGCGTCCATCAGGTCCCGCAGGTTGATCGCTTGCAGGTTGTTGGTGATCGCCCGATACATGAACGGCAGCGCCACGGTGAAGTAGCAACCGATCAGGATCCACGGCGTACCCACCATCGCAAATGGCCCCGAGCCATAGAGCTGCAACAGCCCCACCGACGACACCACCGGCGGCACCGCGAAGGGCAGCAGGATCAAAATGTTCATCAGCGCATCGAGTTTTGGAAAGTGGTAATGCACCACAAACAGCAGCGGCAGGATCAGCACCACCGACAAGATCAGCGCGCCAACGCACACCAGCAGCGACTGGCCGAAGGCATTCAGGAAGCGCGGGTCACTCCACAGCTGGATATACCATTTAAAGGTAAAGCCGGATGGCAGGATGGTCGCCGACCAACTGCTGGCGATGGAGTAGACCAAGGTGCCGAGCAATGGCAGCACCAGGACAGCAAGCAACAGGTACACCACTACGCGATGGTAGAGGGCGGCCGAGCCAGGTTCAGCGCGAGACATGGTAGCTCCTCTTGAGCAGCAGTTGATGGACTACGGTCACCACCGTCATCAGCGCTACCAGCACCACGGCCAGGGCACTGGCCATGTTCGGGTCCAGGGAAATATCGCCGGAGACCATCGCCGCGATGCGGATCGGCAGCACGTTGAAGTTGCCGGTGGTCAGCGCGTACACCGTGGCGTAGGCGCCGAGAGCGTTGGCCAGCAGGATCACGAAGGTGCCCAGCAGCGCTGGGGTCAGCACCGGCAAGCCGATATGCCGCCAGTATTGCCAGCCATCCGCGCCGAGCAACGAAGCGGACTCGCGCCAGTCTTCGCGCAACGCGTCAAAGGCCGGGTAGAGCAGCAGTACGCCGAGGGGAATCTGGAAATAGGTATAAAGGATGATCAACCCGGTCTTGGAATACAGGTTGAAGTCCTGAATGATCCCGGCCTGCTTGAGCATGATGGTGATGCTGCCGTTGAACCCCAGCAGGATGATGAAGGCGAAGGCCAGGGGTACGCCGGAGAAGTTGCTGGTCATGTTGGCGAAGGCGGTCACGAAATTGCGCAGCCGGCCATCCACCCGACGCAGCGAGTAACTGCCCAGCACGGCAATGACGATCCCGAACACACTGGAGTAGAAACTGATCTCCAGGCTGTACTGGATTGCCTGCAGGTAGAATTTCGAATTGGCGATCTTGCTGAAGTTGGCCAGGCCCCAGCCAAACTCTTCCGATTGCAGGCTGCTGACCAGCACCCAGAACAGCGGAGCGATCTCGAACACGATAAAAAACAGCGCGAAGGGCACCAGGCACAAGGCGGCCAGCCATTTGCCGCGGATCACTGAATTCACTTCAACAGCTCCCGGCATACAGGTTTGTCGTGGGGTACACCCAGCAGCTCGCAGACGGTGCCGCACAGCTCGGTTTGTTTGGGCGTGGCGTGGGTGTCGAGGCTGAAGGCATCACCCAGCACAAACAGCGGCACTTCCCGTTCTTCCGGCAGCAGGCCGTTGTGGGAGCGGTCGTTGTTCATGCCGTGGTCGGCCGTCACCAGCACCTGGTAACCGGCGTCGAGCCAGCCTTGCAGGTAGTCGGCGAGGATGATGTCGGCCGAGCGCGCGCTGTTGCGGTATTGCGGGGTGTCGAGGCCGTGCTTGTGGCCGGCATCGTCGATGTTCATCGGGTGCGCCACCAGGAAATTCGGCGCGTGTTTGAGGCGCAGGCTTTCGGCGTCGGCAAACAGGTGCGAGTCCGGGTAATGGTCATTCCAGTAGAAATGCCCGTGCTGGATCGCCAGGGCCGGGTCGCTGGTATGTCGATCCCGGGCGGCGATAAAGGGCGAGCGGTTATACAACTCGCTGACCCAGTGATACGCCGCCGCCGCCGTGGATAAGCCGGCGTCGGTGGCGTAATGGAAAATGCTGCGCTGGTTGGACAGGCGCGAGACGTTGTTGTGGACGATGCCGCTCTCGATCGGCGGGACGCCGGTGAGGATGCATTCGTACAGTGGCCGGGACAGGGCCGGCAGTTCACATTCCAGTTTGTACAATGCTGCGCGTCCTGCGCCGACATAGGCCTGCAAGTGCCCCATGGCGTGTCGGGCAACCTCGTAATTCAGGCCGTCGAGCACGACAAGGATGACGTTGTGCTTCATAGGGGCTGGGGCTCCGCAACAAATAGGCTTGACTCAATTTCCCCTGAGGGAACGCAGTTAAGTGTGGGAGTGGGCTTTTGTGGGAGCGGGCTTGCTCGCGAAGACGGTGGGTCAGTCACACATGTATTGACTGACACTGCGCTTTCGCGAGCAAGCCCGCTCCCACCCAAGCCCGCTCACACATTGGATCTCCAGCGGATCTCCAATGTGGGTTACAGCCTTATTGCATATTGATGATGACTTCTTCCTGCCACTTCTGCGGCAGTGCCTTGGAGGTCTTCTCCCAAGCGTCGGCGTCCTTGATCGGCGTGACTTTCTTGTACTGCTCGTTAGGCAGCAGCTTGGCCTGTACGTCGGCTGGCAAGGTCAGGTGCTCGGCACGGATCGGCCGCGCATTGCCACGCGCCAGGTTGGTCTGGCCGGCGTCGCTGAAGATGTATTCGCGGGTCAGCTTGGCGGCGTTCGGGTGCTTGGCGTATTTGTTGATGATGGTGGTGTAGCCGGAAATCACCGAGCCGTCCGACGGGATCAGCACCACGTAGTCATCCGGGTTGGCCATCTTGGCCTTGTAGCTCAGGCCGTTGAAGTCCCAGACCACGCCCACTTCCACTTCGCCTTTTTCCATGGTGGAGATGGTTGGGTTGGCCAGCGACAGGCGGCCTTGCTTGGCGATTTCGGCGAACATCAGCAGCGCCGGCTGAATGTTCTTCTCGTCGCCACCGTTGGCCAGTGCAGCGGCGAGTACGCCGTTGGCCGCCTGGGCGGCGGTGCTCACGTCGCCGATGGAAACCTTGTATTTGCCGGTCTTCAGGTCAGCCCAGCTTTTCGGAGCTTCGGAGCCGTGCAGGAGTTTTTTGTTGACGATAAAGGCGATGGTGCCGGTGTAGGCCAGGGCCCAGTTACCGTCTTTGTCTTTCGCCCAATCCGGGACTTGTGCCCAGGTGGTCGGTTTGTACGGTTGGGTAACGCCCTGTTTCACCGCGATCGGGCCGAAGGCTGCACCCACGTCGCCGATGTCGGCACTGGCGTTGTCTTTTTCTGCCGCGAACTTGGCGACTTCCTGGGCCGAGCTCATGTCGGTGTCGATGTGCTTGAGGCCATAGATCTTGGCCAGGTCGTCCCAGGTGCCTTTCCAGTTGGCCCAGTCATCGGGCATGCCGACGCTGTTGACGGCGCCTTCCGCTTTCGCGGCGGCTTCGAGCGTTTTCAAATCGGTATCAGCAGCCATGGCGGCGGTGCACATGGCAATGGTCGAGCCTAACAGTGATGCCAGGAAAAGCTGTTTCATCCGAAGCTCCTTTGGGCGTTTTCAACGCTGCGTTTTTATCGACGTTTGCGGTGGTGTTGGTCTAGGTCAGCAATACACGAGCCAATTTAGGCGTGGCGGATGACAGTTTCATGTCGATGTCGTTTTTTGTTGGCCTGGACGGGGGATCACCGGGTAAGCGTAGACCATGCCCAACCGCCCGGAAGCCTTGGACTTGGCCGATGTATTGCAGGTCTTGTGGCAGCACGTCGCGAGGCGCTGTCATCTGTCGGTCATGTGCAATGCCTAGGCTTGCACGCAACAGCAGAGGCGCGTTTAGCGGGCGTTTTGTGCACCTGAATAGTGCTGGTCTAGTCCAGATAGGTAACGTTGATGCGTGATGAGGCAACCAAGGCGGTGACAACCATTGGCCTGGCGCTGCAAGAGCAGATCGACCATGGCTTGTTGGCGCCTGCCAGTAAGCTGCCGGCCGAGCGCAAGCTCAGCGAGTTGTTTGGTACCACCCGGATTACGGTGCGGGAAGCCTTGTTACAACTTGAGGCACAAGGGCAGATTTATCGCGAGGAGCGGCGGGGGTGGTTTGTGTCGCCGCCCAGGCTTGCCTATAACCTGATGCAGCGCAGTCATTTTCACGCGATGGTGAGTGCCCAGGGTCGGGTGCCGTCGACCGAGGTGATTTCGGCGCGGTTGCAGCCGGCTTCGGCGGCGGTGTGTGCGTGGTTGCAGTTGCCGGCGTTGTCCAGCGTGATTCAGATTTGCCGGGGGCGCAGGATTGATGGGCGGTTGGTGTTGTATGTGGAGCACTATCTGAACCCGCAGTATTTTCCGGGGATTCTGGGGTGTGATTTGAATCAGTCGATTACGGAGTTGTATGCGCGGGTGTATGACTTGCACTACGGGCGGGTGCGGTTTGAGATTGTGCCGACGTCATTGCAGGTTGAGGCTGCGGCGGCGTTGAGGGTGTCGGTGGGGAGCCCGGGGTTGCGGATTGCTCGGGTTAATTATGATCAGCATGAGCGGTTGATTGATTGTGATCTGGAGTTTTGGCGGCATGATGCGATTCATGTGGGGGTGGATGTGGTTTGACGTTTTGCCTGTGTGTATCCGTTATTTAGGTCACGGCGGCTTTTGGTTCCGCTCTCACAGCGGCTCACTTTTGAACAGCTGGAATGCCGGCCCAGCCCCAAGTAAGCACAGGGCTTTACCCCGATGACCCGAGTGTTAGAGCAAAAGCAGAGCCGCTTTATGTGGGAGCGGGCTTGCTCGCGAAAAACCTGAGGGCGCCGCGTTGAGTCAGGATACCCACGTCATCGTTAACGACCTTCGCGAGCAAACCCGCTCCCACATTTGGATCGTGTCCGCCTTTGGGTTTGCTGTTGCTTCACCACACTTAAGCCCGAGCGAGGTGCAGAGTGGTGGGGCAAGAGCGGAACCCTAGGCGGCCGTTACCTGAATAACGGATATACCCTCAATCCCCCGCATTGGCATACAAATAATCCGTCGCCAACGAAGCCAGCGTCCGAACCCCAACCACCAACGCCGACTCATCCACAAAGAACCCCGGATTATGATTCGGCGCCGCCTTGCTCATGTCCTGATCCCTCGGCGTCACCCCCAGAAACACAAACAACCCTGGCGCTTCCTTGGCATAAAACGAGAAGTCCTCAGCCCCACCCACCAACGGGGCATTCACTACGTCGCCATTCGCCGCCCAACGCAAACTCGGCAGCATCTTTTCGGTCAGCGCCGGGTTGTTGATGGTCGGGTCGTACTTCTCAATGATCGTCACCTCAGCCTTCGCCCCACCACTCTCGGCAATCTTCTCTACGGTCTGCCGCACATCCGCATGCAGCTTCTGGCGAATGCCATAGTCGTAGGAGCGAATGGTCCCACTCATGTCCACCGACTCGGGAATGATGTTGTACCGCGTCCCTCCGTTGATGGTGCCAATACTCACCACCGCCGGAAACGAAGAAATGTCGGTACGCCGACTGACCACCGTCTGCAGCCCCACAATGGCCTGCGCCCCCACGGTAATCGGATCGATCCCATCCCACGGCCGCCCCGCATGGGTCTGCTTGCCCAGGATCTTGATCCGCAGGTCATCCGAGCTCGCCAGCGTCGGCCCCGGCCGATACGCAATCTGCCCCGCAGGCACCCCGGCCCACACATGCAGCCCAAAAACGGCATCCGGCTTGGGCGATTTCATCAGCCCTTCCTGCACCATCATCTTCGCGCCCCAAGTGTTTTTACCGTCGGGGATAAAGTCGCTCGGGCCTTCTTCAGCCGGCTGGAAATAAAACACCACGGTCCCAGGCAGGCGATCGCGCATACCTGTAAGGATTTTCGCTGTGCTCAGCAGGATGGCGGTGTGGGCGTCGTGGCCGCAGGCGTGCATCACGTCGACTTCTTTATCGAGGTACACACCCTTGGCCTTCGAGGCGAAGGGCAGGCCGGAGACTTCCTTGACCGGCAGCGCATCCATGTCGGCGCGCAAGGCCACGGTCGGGCCGGGCAGGGCGCCCTTGAGGATGGCGACAACGCCCGTGCGCGCCACGCCAGTCTTGACCTCCAGCCCCATCTCCCGCAGTTGCTTGGCCACCAGCTCCGCGGTGCGATGTTCGGTATTGCCCAGTTCAGGATGGGCGTGGATGTCGCGCCGGGTTTCCAGCAAGGCCGGTTCCAGTACTTTGGCCTGGGCGGCGATGGTTTCGCGGGCACTGTCCTGGCCGCTGTTGGCGGCGATGACCGCGCTGCTGGCGACACCGCACAGCAGGCCGAATACCCATTGGTGTGTAAGACCGGTCAAACGCATAAGGACTCTCCATGATTATTGTTGTTGATCCTGACGTCGTCCGGGCAGCGCTTATTCTTTCTCTTGCACGCCTCCCGCCGCTGTCACCACTTGCACGCTCAAGCGTGGGGTGGCCAGGTCCAGCCCGGCTTCATCGAGGTGACGCTTGAGCGACAGGTTGAACGCCCGCGAAACCTCCCACTGCTTGATCGGCGCGGTCTTGAAGCGGGCGCGAAGAATCGCACTGCCGGACTCGAAACTTTCTACACCCTGAATCTCCAGCGGCGACCAGATATTGCGCCGCTGCAACGGGTCGTTGCGCATCTTCTGCCCGACGTCGCGCATCAGCTTGATGGCGTCGTCGATTTCCATGTTGTAGGGAATCGCCACCCGGAAGATCGCGTAGCCGAACTCCCGGGAGTAGTTCTTGATGCTTTTGATTTCACTGAACGGGATCGTATGCACGATGCCGTCGATGTCCCGCAGGCGCACGGTACGGATGGTCAACCCTTCGACCGTCCCCAGGTGGCCGCCGACATCCACGTAGTCATCAATTGCCAGGGAGTCTTCGATAATGATGAACAGGCCGGTGATCAAATCCGCCACCAGCGACTGTGCACCAAAACCGATGGCCAGGCCGATCACACCGGCACCCGCCAGCAGCGGCGTGACGTTCATGCCCATGTTCGCCAGGGCGACGATGGCGGCAATGATGAAGATGGTCACGAACAGCACGTTGCGAATCAACGGCATCATCGTTTGCGCACGCGCGTTGGCCAGGCCTTTGCGCGAGCGGGTGAGGGCGTGGTGGATCGCGGTGTCGCTGAGGATCCAGATCAGCCAGGCAAACAGCAATGTGCCGGCAAGGCCGAACAGCTTGACGCTGATTTCATGCCCGTCGCCTTCGGTAAAACGGATCAGCGACAGGCCCCAGACCCGCAGGCCGAGTTCGATAAACACCAGCCACACCACCAGGTGGGCGAGGGTGTAGACGAAGCTTTTCAGGCGCTCGGAGTACAGCGCATGGCGCTTGTGCCCACGCTGCGGCTTGAGGGAATGGCGGCGCACCAGGCCGTTGATCACCATGCACAGCACCAGCAACACCGTGCACAACAACGACTGGCGCAGGGCGGTGCTGGTGTCGCCGGCGGAGACGAAGGTGGCGAACAGCGAGATGCCCACCAGCAGCAACGCCGGCAGGTACCAGAAGGTACCGACGATTTCGATGGTGTCACTCAGGGCGCGGCGGGTCAGGCGGCGGGACAGCGGCTGGTTGCGGATCAGGTGCGCAATCGGCCGGCGGAATCGCAGGATGAACACACCGGTGGACAGCGCGGCCATGACATTGGCGATGGTCGCGGCGACATGGGACAGGTGCTGGCCCAGGCTCTCGGCCAGGCGCGGGTCGCTGACGGCTTCGCCAAAGGCGGCAAAGCTGCCGATCAGCCACAACGGCCGGAAGGCCTGGTGGCGCAGGATGTACAACGCGCGGTGACGGTGCGGGCCGTCGAGTACGGAAAACGCGACCACGCAGATCGCCGAGAAGCAGGTGCCCACCACCAGCGCATAGGCCAGCACCATTGCCAGGGATTTGCCGAGGGACGAGGGCAGTGCGTAGCTCATGTAGACGGTGATCACCAACGCGATCAGCCACGGGCCGAGCTTGCGCAGGGCAAAGCGCAGCAGGTCCCAGGTCTTGGGGTGTTGCGGCAGTTCTTCGGTCAGGCCGAAGCGCTCGCGCACCCGGTGGCTGAGCCAGATCAGGATCGCGGCCAGCAGGCTCCAGAGCATCAGGATCATGGCAAAGGCAAAGATGATCGGCAGCCATTCGCTGGCCGGCAGCATCAGTGCGGTGAGTTCATCCTTGGCCTGGTCAAACTCGTTGGACCAGCGATTGAGCGGGCTGTCGGCACCGGAGAATTGTTGCTCCAGGCTCGACAGCGTGCCGCCGATCAAACCGAGTACACCCAGTTCGGCGGCGGGCTGGGCCTTTTGCGTGGTCTCACGGAGCTTTTTCAGGTCGCTCAGCAGCTTGGTGCGCTGCTGGTCGTTTTCCAGGGTCTTGATCACCTCGTCCAGGGACTGGCCCAACGGGACGTCGGCTTGCGGCTGGGTTTTGGTGTTGCTGCCCAGCAGCCCTGGCAGGCTCACGGCGTGGGCAGGCGCCATGGGCAGCAGGGTCAGCAGGCAGAAAAGCAGGCAACAGGGCAGGGCAAACAGACGGGCAAGCACGAGGCGGTCAACCTTAAAAACGACGAATTGACCGAGTGTACGAGGCCGTCATGTGCAATGCGAGTGAGATTGTCATTCGGCGAGTTTGGCGAGGATCTTGTAAACCACGGTGCCGAGGATCAGCAGCATGCCGATCCACATGCCGAACACACCGATGGGTTTGTCGCGGAAGTTGAAGCCGATGGCCAGGAGGATCATGCCGGTCAGGATGGGGATAAGCATGGAGTGGAAGGCGGACATGGTGATCATGGTGCGACGGCCTTGTCGGGTGGGAATAGGTATAAGTCTAGGTCGATTTCGCCAAGTGCGAGTTGATCCGTGTCAGAAACGCTACAAAACCCGGTTAATTTCTACATCCGATGGCTTTTTTTCGATTGGCCACGGTCAACATCCCTCAGGAACCTTAAACCCAGGAGCATTCATCCATGAGCACACCCAAGGCACTGTTGATTCTGCACGGCAAGCAAGCCCTCAACGAGCAGGTGCGGGCGGCGGTGCAGGGCAAGCGCGAGCAGGGCTGGGACCTGGCCGTACGGGTGACGTGGGAGGGTGGCGATGCCCAGCGGTTTGTCGATCAGGCCCTTGCCGATGGCTACACGCGGCTGATTGCCGGCGGCGGTGACGGCACCCTGCGGGATGTGGCCGAGGCCATGGCCCGGGCCAAGACCGAGGCCAGCCTGGTGCTGATGCCCCTCGGTACCGCCAACGATTTTGCCCGCGCCGCCGGTGTGCCGCTGGAGCCCGAGCAGGCCCTGGACCTGCTGGATGTACCGGCCCGTGCCATCGACCTGGGCGAAGTAGGCGGGCAGATCTTCCTGAATATGGCCACCGGTGGTTTTGGCAGCCAGGTCACTGCCAACACCTCCGAAGACTTGAAGAAAGTCCTCGGTGGCGCGGCGTATCTGTTTACCGGCCTGTCACGCTTCAGCGAGTTGCGCGCGGCCTACGGTGAATTGCAGGGCCCTGACTTTCACTGGCGCGGCGAGCTGCTGGCCCTGGGCATCGGCAACGGGCGCCAGGCCGGTGGTGGCCACGTGCTGTGCCCCGGCGCCCTGGCCGATGATGGTTTGTTGGATATCAGCATCTTGCCGGCGCCGCAGGAAGTGGTCGGCACCCTGCGCAACCTGATGACGGACGGCTGGGGCCTGGACAATATGTTTGTGCGGGCGCGCTTGCCGTGGGTCGAAATCAAGGTCGCCGAAGGGCTGGCGATCAACCTCGACGGCGAACCACTCCAGGGTGACGACTTGCACTTCTCGGCCTTGCCCCAGGCACTGCGGGTGCATCTGCCGGATGACTCACCGTTGCTGACTAATCGTCAAGGCTGATGATCTGTTCGCGCACTGCGAACAGCACCAGGCCCGCCACGTCGAAAATCTGCAGGCGCTTCATGATCTGCGAGCGGTGGGCTTCCACGGTCTTGATGCTCAGACCCAGGCCATTGGCGATTTCACGGGTGGACTTGCCGCGCACGATCAAGCGCAGGATTTCCAACTGGCGTGCCGTCAGGTTGTGGCTGTGGGGCGGCGGGTTGACCTGGGCCTGATTGCGGATCAGCGCCTGGTTGATCACCGTATGGGCGATTGCCGGGCTGAGGTAGCGTTCGTTGTTGCGCAACGCCAGCAGCGCGTGCTCCAGCTCATTGGCCGTGGTGTCCTTGAGCAGGTAGCCATGGGCGCCGGACTCCAGCGCGCACATGATCAGCTCCGGGTCGGTGTGCATCGACAGGATCAGCACCTTGCTCTTCGGGTAGGCGCGCTTGAGGTCTTTCAATGCATCGAGCCCGCCGGTGTGCTTCATCGACAGGTCAAGCAGCACGATGTCGGGTTGCAGCGCGTCAAACCGCTCCAGCAACTGCGCGCCGTCGCTCGCTTCACCGATCACCGCGTAGCCGGGAATATCCATGACCAGCGCACGCACGCCGGCCCTGATCAGGGAGTGGTCATCCACCAGGAGTAAGTTGCACGTCACTCTAGAACCTTATGGGGGTTGGCCCGTTCGAGGGCGCGAGGCGCCCAGGGGAAAAGCGCTTCGATCCTCGTCCCGGAGCCTGGCTGGCTATTGACCGACAATGTGCCTCCCAGTTGATCAATCCGCTCGGACATCCCGGCCATGCCCCGCTGGCCTTCCTGGGCGGGGTTGATGGCGGGCGAAAAGCCCTGGCCGTCATCGCTGATAAACAGTGACAGGCCTTCGGGCAGGCGTTGCAGGCGTACCAGCAGGTTACGTGCCTGGGCATGGCGCAGCATGTTGGTGACGGCTTCCTGGGTAATGCGAAAGGCGGCAACAGCCATCTCTTCCGGGATGCCGGTCAGCCGTTGATGGCATTCCAGGCTCCAGCTTACCCGGGTGTTTTCCAGGGTCTTGAGCAGATGCGCCCGCAGGCTCGCCTCAAGGCCCAGGCTCGCCAGTTGCCGGGGGTTGAGGATGGCCGACACGTCCTGCACCTTGGCCAGGGTTTCGTTGAGGGTGTTGCACAGCACCGCACAGTGGCCCTGCAGGTTTTCCGGAAGACGGCGCTTGAGCCATTCACTTTGCAGCTTGGCGGCGGTCAACAGTTGGCCGATATCATCGTGCAGTTCGCGGCTGAGGCGATGACGTTCGTTTTCCTGGACCTGCAACAGGCGGTCGGCCAACTCCTGGGGCTGGAACTTGATGGACTTGCGTGAGCGCCACTGTTGCAAGCCCACCACCAGCAGGGTGGCCAGGTTCACTGACAACAGCGCCAGGGGAAGATCGGCCGAGTGTGCATAAGCCCACAGGCTGAGCAGGCACGCGCACAGGCATAGCGCGAGGGTTATCCAGCGTGCATTGCTTCGGGACACGGACCTTGCGATGAGTGACTTCAGGCTGGCGTACATAGGAGGCGCATTTCACGTTTATATGCATCATGAAGTTGAGTCACTTCGAGCGGGGCATGGTACCACCACTATTACCGTTGGTCGCCTGGCGCCGAGCGGGATGAGGCGTATTAATCACGGCATCGTCCCGGAAGGTAGTCCCGGAGTTCAACGAGTGGGGAAGTTGTATCATTGAAGTTGTTTTGTATCAGTATTGTCGTTAGTGGCTTATTGATATTTTTCTGCTAACGACGGCGTGATGCATAAATAGTTGTGGTGTCGTTTTTAGATAATCAGGCAATTGAATGCGACATTTTTTGTCGCTTGAATGCGAAGAAGCCTCAAATAGCGTAAGGCCTGTGTTGTTGCTTATAGCCAAAATCGCTTTGGGGGATGTGTTGGACAACGGTGGCGATCAACACGGTTTGTTCCGTTTCATCCAGGCCGAGCTTGCCGGTTTTTGTATCGATCAACTCCAGTTGCCAGGCCAGCAGGGTGAGGCAGTTGTGCAGTGCATCAAGTGCTTCGTCATGCAGTTGCAGGGGGCTGGCGGCGTTGCTGATCAGGTACTGGATATGCCGTGAGAACTCGCTGATCGCCCTCAGGGCCAGGGCTTCGGATTTTTCCGCGAGCTTGATCAGGTTGGTTTTCATGCAGTCGATCGCGTCACTGTCGTTGCGGATCAAATGCAGGTGGCTCAAGCATTCTTCAGACTTGGCCAGCAACATTTCCGCCTCGAGGAGGAACTCGGGAAGTGCAAGTTGCCACTCTTTGCCGTCGTTCATCACACAAGTCTCCAGAACATACGATCGGATGATGAGATGTTGCACCGGTTGAATGGCGTAAAACTACCGCTGAAATATGACGAATATCTGTAGGCCCGTTCCGACTTTTCAGTAGGAAATTTATTTGAATGACGGCCGTCGTCCGAGTACCCGACAATTTCCAGGGGCATTCGCACAACTTCTTTGGGTGCCAGTACATAAGTCACTGGATGATCCGTTGGCCGTGGGCTTGCGATAGCAAACAAAAGCCTGACTCCATTCATGCAATGAGAATGGCGTCACATTAATGGCTATTAGATATCGCGAATATCAGGTTGGTCCTGATTGTGGATAGGGGAATCCCTTACATAGCGGAACCTCGCGCAGACTTTGCGGTCACGCGGCGGTGGTGATGGGCCTTGCGTTGAAGCGGGTTCAGTAAAGCATGATGTCAGTGTGACATCAATGGATTTGCATGGCATTTTAGTGGGGGGTCAAGGTCCGGCGTTTGCCGCCGATAACCTGCTTCAGTGACCAGCACTATCCATCCGCTAAACCCCAGGAGTCTTTAATGGCCGGCATTCTCGACACGGTAGATCAACGCACACAATTGGTGGGTGAGAATCGCCTGGAGATCCTCATGTTTCGCCTGGCCGGGCGGCAGCTGTTCGCGATCAACGTGTTCAAGGTGCAGGAAGTGCTGCAACTGCCCAAGTTGACCCTGATGCCCCAGCGCCACCCGTTTGTCTGCGGGGTGGTCAACCTGCGTGGGCAGACGTTGCCGGTGATCGACCTGTCCCAGGCGATTGGCATGCGTCCGCTGATTCCGGGCCCCAACAGCACCATTATCGTCACCGAGTACAACCGCTCGGTGCAGGCGTTCCTGGTGGGCGGCGTCGACCGCATCGTCAACATGAACTGGGAGGCGATCCTGCCGCCGCCGGCAAGTGCCGGGCGCCAGCATTACCTGACGGCCATCAGCAAGGTCGATGACCAGTTGGTGGAAATCATCGACGTGGAAAAAGTCCTCGCCGAAATCGTGCCCTACAATGCCAAGGTTTCCCGCGAGAAACTTGAAGACCCGGTGCTGGAACGCGCCCGCGGCCGCGAAGTGCTGCTGGTGGATGACTCCAACGTCGCCCTCTCGCAACTGCGTGACACCCTCGGACAGTTGGGGGTGAAGATGCACATTGCCAGCGACGGCCTCAAGGCACTGAACATGCTCAAGGCCTGGGCCGACAGTGGCCAGGTGATGACCGACAAGCTGTTGATGATCTTCACCGACGCCGAAATGCCCGAGATGGACGGCTACCGCCTGACCACCGAGATTCGCAACGACCCGCGCCTGCGCAGCCTGTACGTGGTGCTGCATACGTCGTTGTCCGGCAGCTTCAACGACTCGATGGTGAAGAAGGTCGGTTGCGACAACTTCCTCTCCAAGTTCCAGCCCGACAAGTTGGTGGACGTGGTACGTCAGCGCCTGATGCTGGACGAAGTCCCGGCTTGAGCTTAGGGTGACGGCTTTGTCCCTCAGGAATGCAGGCCCATGCTTCGTCTCAGCGCGTTGTACCGATACCCCTTGAAGTCCGGCAAGGGTGAATCCTTGCAGCAGATCGGCCTGGACACACTCGGGCTCGACGGGGATCGACGCTGGATGTTGGTGGACGAGGCCAGCGGGCGTTTCCTGACCCAGCGCGCCGTGGCCAGGATGAGCCAGCTCTCGGCGCTGTGGAACAGCGCCGGTGGCCTGACCTTGAGCGCCGAGGGCCAACCTGCGCTTGACGTGCCACTACCCGGCAGCGATGCCGAGTTGCGCGGCGTGACCATCTGGCGTGACACCTTGCGCGTGCCGGATGCCGGTGACGAGGCGGGCGCCTGGCTCAGCGAATTCATCGGCAAACCCACGCGGCTGGTGCAAGTGCCGCTGTCCCGTGCACGCACGACCGAGGCCGGCTACGGCAAGGATGATGACAAGGTCGCGTTTGCCGATGGCTTTCCGTTGCTGCTGATCGGCCAGGCGTCCCTGGATGACCTGTCCCAGCGTATCGGTCGGCCCATGGAGATGCTGCGTTTTCGCCCCAACCTGGTGATCGAGGGCAGCGAAGCCTTTGCCGAAGACGGCTGGAAGCGGATACGGATCGGTGATGTGGAGTTTCGCGTGGTCAAGTCCTGCTCACGCTGCATCCTCACCACCATCGACCCGGCGAGTGGCGAGCGCAGTGCCGACCGCGAACCGCTGGCCACGCTCAAGACCTACCGCGAGCAAGAGGGCGATGTGATGTTCGGGCAGAACCTGGTCAACGATGGGGTGGGCCGCCTGGAAGTCGGCATGCCGGTGACGATC
The DNA here is from genome assembly GCF_013386245.1 of Pseudomonas sp. 21615526. Taxonomy (NCBI): domain Bacteria; kingdom Pseudomonadati; phylum Pseudomonadota; class Gammaproteobacteria; order Pseudomonadales; family Pseudomonadaceae; genus Pseudomonas; species Pseudomonas sp. 21615526. The sequence continues at coordinate 16,531 of NZ_JACAOM010000156.1, forward strand.
CTGGAGTAAGCAGCCCTGAAATGAAAAATGCCCGTCTCTCGCGAGACGGGCATTTTTTTTGGCTATCGAACGTTTAGCCGCGGTATTCGCACAGGTAGGCGGTGTCGACCGCCACCTTCAGCTGGAACTTGCTGTTGGCTGGCACGTTGAACTGGCTGCCGGCGGCGAAGGTTTCCCAGTCGGTGCTGTCTGGCAGCTTGACGGTCAGTGCGCCCGATACCACGTGCATGATTTCACGCTGGGCAGTGCCGAACTCGTATTCACCCGGGGCCATGACGCCGATGGTCGCCGGACCTTCTGCAGTGCCGAAAGCGATCGACTTGACGGTGCCGTCGAAGTACTCGTTGACTTTAAACATGGGCGAATCCTCGGAAAAGGGTCAAGAAAGGTCGGCCAGTATGCCTTCTACACGGGCAAAATCAACGGCAGCAGCCGTGCGGTATTGCGTGCATCTTCCAGCGCCCGATGCTGTTGGCCGTGGAACTGCATGCCGGCCAGTTGCAGCGCGCCGTTGAGCCCCAGCGGCTTGTCCAGGCGCCGGGCCTTGGCGAAGCGTTGCTTGAGGTTCACGTGGGGCGTCTGGCCCAGCACGCTGCTCAAGCCATGGCGCTGCCACTCCAGTTCCAGTTGCTGGCGATCGTAGTCACCCCAGCTCGCCCAGCCTTCCAGGCGTGCCTGGTGCTGGCCAAGCCAGCGTTCGAACAGCGGCCACACCTCGATCAACGGCGCGGCAGCGTCGATATTCGCCTGGGTGATGTGGGTCAACTGGCGGCAGAACGGCGTCAGCAGCGGCCTGCGCAATGGCCGCACGAAACGCTGGAAATGGTCCAGTTCACGGCCCTGGCGGTTGACCAGGCTCACACCGATTTCGATGATTTCCATCTCGGTCACGGGCCAGCCGCCTTCATCCGTTGTGGCTTCAAGATCAATAATCAGCCAATGAGGCATCGCAGGTTCCCGTACTCTTCCCGTCCTGATGGGGATAGAGCGTAGCCAAGCCTGCTAGTTCCGCCCAGGGCTTACTCGATCTCCAGCAAAATCTGACGGTTCCTGACCTGATCGCCTGCAACCGCCTGGATTCGCTTGACCACGCCACTCATGCCGGCCTTGAGTGGGTGCTCCATTTTCATCGCTTCCAGCACCAGCAACAGCTGGCCCTTGCTGACCGAATCGCCTTCGCTGACCCGTACTTCGACAATTGCCCCATCCATCGGCGCCTTGACCGTGCCGTTGCCGGCCTCGGCCTGGCGGGTGGCGACGGTTTGGGTTCGATCATTGATGCACACGCCGGGCAACCAGAGCCGGGTGCCTTGCAGGTGGTAGGCAATGCGACGGCGAATGCCGTTGAGAACGGCGGTGGCCCAGCGTCCGTCGGTGGAGAGGTCGCGTATTTCGATGGCGTGCAGATCAATCTCGACTTGCAGGCAATTGTCCGCCAGTACACTGAGGCTGATGGTCCGGGGCTCGTCGTGTTCGGCCAATTGCCAGGTCCAGGGTACGCTGGCGTTGTTGCGCCAGCCGGATAATGGCTGGGTGTGAGCGCTGGCGCTGTGTTGGTAAAACAGCGCGGCGGCCAGGGCCAGCTCTTCGTTGGTCGCGTGGGGACGCGGGATGTCGCTGAAGTGTTCGGCAATAAAGCCGGTGCTGAAATCGCCGGCGATGAAGTGTGGATGCTTGAGCAGGCTGGCCAGCAGGCGCTGGTTGGTGGGCACGCCGAGCAGCACGCAGTCTTCCACGGCCCTGACCAGCTTGCGCCGGGCCTCTTCGCGGGTGGCGCCGTGGGCGATGATCTTGCCCAGCATCGAGTCGTAGAACGGGGTGATGCGCTGGCCTTCCAGCACGCCATGATCGATGCGCACACCTGGCGCCGGGTCCCAGCGCAGTACGTCGCCGGTTTGCGGGAGGAAGCCCTGGGCCGGGTCTTCGGCGTACAGGCGCACTTCCATGGCGTGGCCGGTGAGGGTCACTTGTTCCTGACTCAGGGGCAAAGGTTGGCCGGCGGCGATGTGCAGTTGCCAGGCGACGAGGTCGAGGCCGGTGATCAGTTCGGTGACCGGGTGTTCGACCTGCAGGCGGGTGTTCATTTCCAGGAAGTAGAAATTGCCGTCGCGGTCGAGCAGGAACTCCACCGTGCCGGCGCCGACGTAATTGACGGCGCGCGCGGCCTTGAGGGCGGCTTCGCCCATGGCTTGGCGCAGCTCGGGGGTCATGACGGGGCAGGGGGCTTCTTCGATGACTTTTTGATGGCGGCGCTGGACCGAGCAGTCGCGTTCGCCGAGGTAGATCAGGTTGCCGTGGGTGTCGCCGAACAGTTGGATTTCGACGTGGCGGGGGGCGATCAGGGCTTGTTCGAGGATGAGTTCGGCGCTGCCGAAGGCGTTTTGTGCTTCGGAGCGGGCGGTGCGCAGGTGTTCCAGCAGGGTGTCGGGGTTGTGTACCAGGCGCATGCCGCGGCCGCCGCCGCCGGCGCTGGCCTTGATCATCAGTGGGTAGCCGATGTGGGTGGCTTGTTGTTGCAGGGTTGGGTCGTCCTGGTCGGGGCCTTGGTAGCCCTTGATGCAGGGGACGCCGGCGTTGAGCATGGCGATTTTTGAGAGGCGTTTGCTGCCCATCAGGTCGATGGCTTCGGGGCTGGGGCCGATGAAGGTGAGGCCGGCGTTTGCGCAGGCTCGGGCGAAGTCGGGGTTTTCGGAGAGGAAGCCGTAGCCGGGGTGGATGGCGTCGGCGCCGGTGCGGTGGGCTGCGTTGAGGATGGCTTCGATGTTCAGGTAGGACTGGGTGACGGGGGCGGGGCCGATGTTGATGGCTTCGTCGGCCATCTGGACGTGCAGGGCGTCGGTGTCGGCTTCGCTGTAGATTGCTACGGTGCGGTAGCCCAGGGATTGGGCGGTGCGCTGGATGCGGCAGGCGATTTCGCCACGGTTGGCTATGAGGATTTTGTTGAACATCGGCATGGTGGTGTCCCTTGGCTTGTCGGGTACATATCCGTTTCTTCGGTAACGGCTGCTATTGGTTCCGCTCTTACAGCGGGTCACTTTT
>NZ_JACAOM010000157.1:0-3783 GCF_013386245.1 Pseudomonas sp. 21615526
AGCAGGAAATCCAGCGCCTGCAAATGTTCAGCACCCATTCGGCCTGCAGCGTGACCCAGATGGGCACGGCGGCGTACCTGGAGAATGGCGGTTACGACCGCCACCTGCGCTATATCCGCCAGGAGTACCGCAAGAACCTCAGCGCGTTCCAGCTGGCCGTGCAGCAGTATTTTCCCGAAGGCACCCAGATGACCCGCCCGACCGGCGGTTTTATCCTGTGGGTCAGTTTGCCTGGACGGGTCAATACCCAGGAACTGCACGTGCGCGCCTTGCAGCAGGGCATCAGCATTGCACCGGGGCTGATCTTCAGTAATACGGAACAGTTCAACCACTGTATTCGCCTGAACTGCGGCACCCCGTGGAACCGCGAGGCGGAGCGCGCCTTGATGACCCTCGGGATGCTGGCAAGCCAGTTATGCCAGGAGACTGCGGCGGGTTTTTGAGGCATGGAAAGGGGACACGACGGGTAGCTGGCTAATTACCATGCTTGTCATACCGTCCTCAACAAGCGAGCATATGGCCTTCTGCCGTTAATGCTGCTGGCGATATGACTTATACCTTTCCTGCTGCCCTGCTGATCTGCGTGTTAAGCCTGTGTAACGCTGGCGCTGTCCTGGCGGCTCCCGCCGCTGAAGCGGCACCTGCTGCCAGCTCCCAGCAAACGGTGCCGGCGAAAAAAGCCGCTGCGGCCAAGAAGGCACCGGTCGCGAAGAAAGCCCCCGCAAAGAAAGCAACGCCGGTTAAAAAACGTGCGCCTATCGCCAGCAAGTCAAAGTCGGCCCACGAAGTCGCCAAGACGCCGCTGCCGCCCGCAGAGCTGGATTTGAGCCTGCCGTCGAACATGGTTCGCCACCTGCAACCCCTCGGCACCATGCCGCAGCCGAAGAACGTGCCGCTGCTGCCGCCGATGTTTGCCGAAAAGCCCACTGACAACAGTGCATTCCAGATCAACGGGCGCCTGCTCAGCAATGAAATGCAGCTGCAACTGCGCAACGAAGAACGCCGCGAAGTAGAAGGCGCAGCGCTGGATTTCCAGTTCAAGCAATAAACCCGACGAGTAAACGTGACGCGCACCCCTGACCTTCTGTCGCAGACTGGTCAGTCACTTTTGTTTTCGGTGAAAAACCCCTGTTAAGCCAATTTAAAACGTCTGTTTAAGGGCGTAGTCTTACGTGGCCATCAACGCTTGAGTTGTCGAGGATCTGTTCGTCATGAAATGCCGTGAAGGCTGTGGCGCTTGCTGCATTGCCCCATCCATCAGTTCTCCGTTGCCGGGAATGCCTGCCGGCAAACCGGCGGGCGAACGCTGCCTGCATCTTTCGGTCGAACAACTGTGCCAGTTGTTTGGCCAGCCTGAGCGGCCGGCAGTGTGTAGTTCGTTCCAGGCGGATATCGAGGTCTGCGGCAGTAGCCAGGCAGAAGCGATCAGGTTGATCGGCTGGTGGGAACAGATGACGGCGGCTTAGTGGGCTGTTCAAAGTACTGAACTTCAACAATAAGGAATAAGACCATGGGTTCACTGAAACGAATTGCTGTGTTGTACGGTTTTACCGCGTTGTTCGCTGCCGCAGCGCATGCTGAAGACTGGCAGACGGCCAAGGATGAAGACGGCATCAAAGTGTCCTTGAGTGAAATTGCCGGTTCCAAGTACAAGGCTTATCGCGGTGTGACGACCATCAAGGCGCCGCTGGCCAAGATCCAGGCGCTGCAGGAAGACGTGGCGGGGGCCTGCTCCTGGATCCACGAATGCAAGTCGCAGAAACTGCTCAAGCAGGAANNGCCGATGGCACCGTCACCCGCAAGCTGTTGGAAGTGCCGACCTACCAGCCAGAAGTCAAAGGCTATGTGCGCGTAGCCCAGGTCGATGGTTACTGGAAACTGGTGCCTAAAGGCGACAACCTGACCGAAGTGACCTACCAGGTGCACACCGAGCCAGGTGGCAGCGTGCCGTCTTGGTTGGCCAACAAGTTCGTGGTGGACGCACCGTTCAACACCTTGAAAGCCCTGAAAGAACACGCTGAAAAATAACTGCAGTTGATCAGGTGCCTCCTGCCTTGAGTGGAACGATTTCCAGGCCCTCAAGGTCCAGATAGATGTAAGCCCACCCATGGGTTTTATCGAGGAGGCTCTGATGCCAAAGTGGAACGTTTCCTTCACCAATGATCATGGTGAGTCGGTAGTCGAGCAATTCGAGTGCGAGCAAAAACCCACGCTTGAAGAAGCTGCGCGCCTGGTTCGCGCCCGCGTATCACCGGTGCTGGAGGAACTGGATCTCAACGATCTGGAGGGGCGTATCGCCGAACCCACGGTCAAGATTCTGAAAGATCAAAACAGCATCAAAGACCTCAACGTCGAACCCGCCGCCTGAACATTCCCTGTACGCCTTTAAACAGACTCTGGTGGAGGTGATAGCTTCGCGCTACTCTGCAATGGAGATCAGCGAATGAATCGCTAAGGTCTGGTCTTGTCAGCTACATGCTTGTCTCCCAGCGGCGACGTCACTGCCGTAACACCCGCGCCCTTGCAGCGCGGGCCTTGGGAAGCACGGAAAGTCTATCCATCGGTTTGAGGAGGACGTTTCATGAGCACAGCCTATCAAGAAGACATCAGCACCAACGTGTTGCGCCGCATGAAAGAGGGTGGCTTTGACTTCTCGCGTTTCCACCCCATCGAGTTCTACGCCATTTTCCCGGATGAGGAACGTGCGCGGCGGGCTGCGGGTCGGTTTCGTGGGGAATCCCTGAATGCCCAGGTCAGCGCGCGGGATGACGGCGCCTGGTACCTGGAATTGAGCAAAATCATGTTCGCCACCTACGACGGCATAGGAGACTTCGAGCAGGACTTTGAGGCGGTGGTCGAGCCTTTGGGCGGGATCATCGAGGGATGGGGCGTGAAACAGGAGGTGCGTGGGTTACCCATGTAGCGGCATGAGCAATAACACAGCGTATCGGCTGACCTTTGGGTCGGCCGTTTTTGTTTCTGGCGCGGGAAAAATCCTGCGCAAAAAAAAGCCACCCGAGCAGGGTGGCCAAAGGGAAGATCGCAAAGGAGGAGAGCGATTCGGTACAAGCGGTAATGCGCAATGGATGAAGCTGTAGGACGCGTCCTGTTCAGCTGATGGAGGTGATTATCCGCGGGGTTTGCCGGGCAGTGAAATCAACTCTGACTATGCTGGTGATAGTCATGGCCTGCATTGCAATGAGGCGCCGCCCATGACAGCGGGCATTTGCTGCACCGGGACGGTGCGATGAGACCTGCGTCTATATCCAACTGATTGATACTTAAGTGTTTATGCCGCTGGCACGGGCCTTGCGATGGTTCTGGCGTCCGGGTGACAAGGAGTACGGCATGATCCGCACTTATTATGATGAGATGTACGACGGGGCAGGGCAGGTGCGCCCCCATTACCGCGAATTTGCCCGCTGGTTGGCCGACACGCCGGCCGAACTGCTGGCCCAGCGNNGAGCGCCTGATCCCCTTCGACACGATCCCCCGCAGCATCCCGGCCAGTGAATGGCGGATCGTCGAGCGCGGCTGCATCCAGCGGGTCAAGGCGCTGAACATGTTCCTCGCCGACCTCTACCACGAACAACGCATTATCAAGGCCGGGATCATCCCCGCCGAGCAAGTACTGGCCAACGAGCAGTACCAGTTGGCGATGCAGGGCCTGGACCTGCACCGGGATATCTATTCCCACATCTCAGGTGTCGACCTCGTACGCGATGGCGACGGTACTTACTACGTCCTCGAAGACAATCTGCGCACCCCCAGCGGCGTGAGCTA
>NZ_JACAOM010000158.1:0-21363 GCF_013386245.1 Pseudomonas sp. 21615526
ATGGCCGTGCTCATACCGCAGCAGCAATCCCTGGCCAACATGGTTATCGATCCGCTGAATCCGCCCTGAATAATCGCGGGCAATGCGCAGCCGGTTGTCGTAAGCGTCACTGATCGCCGTCAGCACACCGTCACGGAAGTGGTAGAAAAGCGACGCCTGAGCCAGCACCCATTCATCCGGCAAAGCACCCAGATAAATCGCCGCTTCCGCCAGGCTATTGGTGATCGCCGGCCGTGCAGCAGAGGGCAGGGGAAAGGTGGTGCTGCGGTTCTCGTGATCGGTCCACACCACCGATCCGCCGCTCACCACCAAGCGCTGCGCCAGCGCATGACTCCAGCCAAACCCCAACCCGCAATCCACTTCCACGGCACTGCTGCGATACAACCGCGTCCAGGCAAATGGCAGGACACCCTCCAACGAGCCGTCTGTGAGGGTCAGCAGTTCCTCACCAGTAACCATCGATACCGGACAGCCATTCGTACAGGTGCTCGCCGAACAAGCCGACGCATCCCCATTGGGGTTTTTCGCCGAAGCCGGGGCATCATCCACATGTTCTTGCTTCACCAGCGCCGTGCGCGCTGCTTTAGGCTTTCGGACCAGCGCTGCCGGATTCGAAACCTCGTTTACACCGGCCTTCAACGGCACGGCCGCTGCCTTGATCGACACTGGATCATTTTTAAGCGACACCGGCTTAAGCACACTGGGGTGCCAGTCCAGCCGTGGTGCCTCGCCCAACTTGGCCATCTGCTCGAGTAACACCCGTGCCCGGCCGGACCTGACCTTGCCCAGCACCTGCGGGCCCAAACGCACCGCCACACCCATGCCGCCGGTGGCCAACAGCAACAGCAGGTTGAGCAGTACCTCGGAAGTCATTTCCCCCAGCAGCTCGTTCATGTCCGGCGGCGGAAGCAATTGCGCCCAACTGAACATCGCCGACAGATAGATGAACAGCAGCGGTTCATCGCTCAGCACCAGAAGACCGTTGGCAATGGCCTCATTGCTGAGCTTCAACAGCTCTTCAAGCTCGCCTTGGGAGAGGTACTGCAGCAACTTTTCGCTATTGGGTTTGATGTCCGCCAGCCAGTCGTACAGGTTTGGAATACCGTCCCAAAGGCTGTACAGCGTGTTCGTAATCCCTCGCACAAACGCGGCGTCCATCAACTTGTGACGGTCGAGAGCGCTGGCGTTTGAGTACTGTTTCCATTGCTCTTCGAAGGTGCTCGTCCATTCACTGCGCAAGCTGCTTTCCAGCGAGCTGATCACCGACTGATAGGAGGCGTAGAGCGCCTTGACGTGATCCTTGGAAACATCGGGGTAGAAGCTGACCTGATACTGCTGGTCGCGCGTGCAGTCGGTGATTTCGAGGATGCCGCTGGGGCCGATGGTTTTATGAATGGGGGGACCGATCAGGCTGCCGTCCTCGGCGATGGCCTGGAGCATGACCGGCGTGTTGCCGATCGGCACAAACCGCTTGCTCTCAAACATATGCACCAGGGTCAGCGCACCATTGGGTTTGCACATTGCAACGGTGGTACTGGGGGCTTTAGAGGAAACAGGCGCGACCAGCGCGACCTCATCCCCAACCTTGAACACCTGCTCGACTTCCAGCGACGAAAAGCTCCAGAAGCTCTCAGCCCAATCGTCAAACGAGTTAAGGCACTCCCTGAAATTACGAAAGACCGCTTCAACGTCCTTCGTCTCCACATCCATGGGAGCCAGGGCCAACCTGCCTAGGGCGGGATTCAAGAGGCAGCCCCATCGGGCAGAGCATTAATCAAAAAAAACATCGGCGTTCCCTCGCGCTGTGTGATCAGGCGAGGGACTTTGCAGACGTTTGTAAGAGAAAGAAGTCAGAGCTATCCACTGCTACTGATAGGACGTTTCGCCAAATCCCCGGCTAAACCGACCCGTTTTCGTAAGCCAAATCTCCGACAAAAATAAATCCCACAAAACCCACATACGCAACAAATCCAACTTGACAGCTTCCATTCCCTTGGCGTCTATTGACGTACCCGCTGGATCATTTCGCAGATGTCCCAGGATGCTCAATGAAGACTGATACCTCACTGACCCACATGCCCAGCGTCCTGCACGCAGCCGAAAGCATCCGCCAAGGCACACTGACCCCTGTGCAACTGGTCGAGCGAAGCCTCGAAGCCATCAAAACCCACAATCCCACACTGAATGCCTTCGGCGACGTCTACACCGAATTCGCGCGGGAGCAGGCTGAAATCCTGACCGCAGAAGCGCAGGCCAACCAATTTCGTGGCCCGCTCCACGGCATCCCCTTCGGCATCAAAGACCTGTTCTCCACCGCCAATCTGCGCACCACCCGCGGTTCGCTGACCGGCCTGGACAACGTCCCCACCCAGGACGCCCCGATCATCCGCCGCCTCAAGGAGGCCGGCGCGATCATCCTCGGCAAGACCGCCACCACCGAATTCGGCTGGACCGGCGCCAGCACCTCCCGGGTTTTCGGCAATGGCCGCAACCCCTGGAACCCCCAGCTCACCAGCGGAGGATCCAGTTCCGGCTCGGCCATTGCGGTGGCCGCACGCATGGTCCCGGCCACGCTGGGTTCCGACGGCGGCGGTTCGGTGCGCATTCCCGGCGCCTTTTGCGGTGCATTCGCTCTTAAAGGCTCTCTTGGGCGCATCCCCACCTGGCCCTGGTCCGCCACTGAAATGCTCAGCCACGCCGGCCCGATCACCCGCACCGTGCGCGACAGCGCGTTACTCTTCGATATCCTCTCCGGGCCCGATCCGCTGGATCACCAGGCCTTGCCCGCGCCCACCGAGTCCTACCTGGCGCGCTGCGACCAACCGCTGGGCCCCGTGCGTGTGGCTTATTGCCCGACCTTGTTCGATACGCCGGTGGACCCGGTCATCGCCGCCACCGTCGAAGCGGCGGTGCATTACCTTGCGGATGAGCTGCCGGTCACCGTCACCACCCTGAACCTGGACTGGCAAGACCCGCTGGCCACCTTCGAAACCCTGTGGGTCGGCGGGCGCGGGATCGCCTATGGCAAATCCCTGGCCGATCGCCTCGACCAACTGGACCCGGGTTTCGCTGCGCTGATCAAGCGCTCCGCCGATTACGATCTGGCGGCCTACCTCAAGGCTGTGCAGCAACGTGCACTGTTCGCCAATCAGGTACACGCGCTGTTTAATGACTACGACGTACTGCTGATGCCGACGATGCCGATCCTGCCGTTCGCCGCCGACCGGGTTGCCCCCGACGGCTGGCCGGGCGAGGAGGGCGCGGTGCCCTGGGCCCGCTGGACGCCGTTTACCTATCCGTTCAATATCACCGGCAACCCCGCTGCCAGCCTGCCCTGCGGCTTCAGCCCGAGCGGTTTGCCGATTGGCCTGCAGGTGATCGGCCCACGTTTTGCCGACGCCCAGGTGCTGCAATTCTGCGCGGCCGTCGAAGCCATCGCCCCCTGGGATCAGCACCTCCCCCCGATGCTGATGCCCTGATTGATTGCACCCGGAGTGGGCTCAAAAGAAGCCCGCCCGTGATAAACGCTTTGTGTTGTCCTGCCCTTTCACACCCTGATGAGTGAGAGGTACCCGTGACCCTGTCCATGGCTGTATTACGTTCTATGCTCCCCGCTGGACCGGCTCGCGCCGCGTTTCGCCGTGGGGCGCGCAATACCGGCCGCCTGAACCTGCCCTGGAATACCTCTTTTATGCTCAACCAGCCACGTCTCGACGAAATCATGCTCCTGCTCACCCAACACCAGCGCGTCAAGGCGTCGGACCTGGCGCAGGCGCTGTTCGTCTCCGAAGAAACCATCCGCCGCGACTTCAAGTACCTGGAAGAAGCCGGCAAGCTGCGGCGCATCCACGGCGGCGCGATCCTGCCGCGGCTCAACGAAGAACAGCCGCTGCAGGTGCGCAGCCGCATCAAGCCCCAGGCCAAGACGCGTATCGCGGTGTGTGCAGCGAAGCTGGTGAGCGAAGGCATGGTGCTGTTCCTCGACACCGGCACCTCGACCCTGGCCCTGGCCCAGCAACTGACCGCGTTCAGCCAGTTGCGCATCATCACCAACTCCCTGGACATCGCCCGCTTGATCACCGAGCAAAGCGCCAACCAGGTGCTGGTGGTGCCCGGTGATGTGCGCCGCAACGACAACGCGCTGATTGGCGCCCACACCCTGGAATTCGTCCGACAGTTCCACTACGACATTGCCTTCATGGGCATCGGCGCTGTCGACCTGGAGCTGGGGTTCATGGACTACCAGGAGCCCGAGGCGCTGCTGCGCCGGGAACTGACCAAACACAGCCTGCGCAGCGTGATCCTGGCCGATGACGCCAAGTTCGGCCACCGCACCTTTATCAATACGCTGCCGTTCAGCGCCATCACGACCCTGGTCACCAATCGTGCGCCGTCCAACGACTTTGCGACCCGCCTGGAGCAAGCCCATGTCGATATCCTTTACCCCTGAGTTGCTGGTGCCCAGTGAACAGGACCTTGAAACCTTCGAGGCGCTGTTCCGCGACACCTCGGTCATCGGCGCGACCAAGGCCGGTGGGCTGCATCGCCTCGCCGCCTCGGCTGAAGACGGCGCCGTGCGCGACCTGTTCGCGGCCTGGCTGACTGAACGCGGTTTTGACGTGCGTGTGGATGCAGTGGGTAACATGTTCGGTTTGATCACCTTTAATCCAGAAGCGCCCTACGTGCTGTGTGGCTCGCATCTCGACAGCCAGCCGAGTGCCGGGCGTTTCGATGGGGTCTATGGCGTGCTGGCCGGCGCAGTCGCGGTGGCCAGCCTGGCTCGCCAACTGCGCGAGCGCGGCGAAACGCCGGCGTGCAACCTGGCGGTGGTGAACTGGACCAACGAGGAGGGCGCGCGTTTCCAGCCCAGCCTGATCGGCAGCAGCGTGTTCACCGGTGACCTGGCCCTGCAGGACGCCTGGGCCTGCCGCGATGGCGATGGCATCAGCCTCAAGCATGCGCTGCAGCAGATTGGTTATCTGGGGGAGGGCCGCGTCGAGCTGGACGTCGCCGGTTATGTGGAAATCCACGTCGAACAAGGTGATGGCCTTGAGCGCGACGGGCTGGCCATCGGTGTGGTGCGCGACACCTGGGCCGCCCTCAAGCAACGGATTCGGTTCATCGGTGAACAGAACCACACCGGCCCTACGCCCATGGCCGCGCGCAAGGACGCCTTGCTGGCCGCCGCCCACGCGATCACTGCGGTGCGGGCGGAGGCCGATCTGCACGGCGTGCAGCTGCACAGCTCGGTGGGGCGCCTGGAGATCTATCCCAATTCCCCCAACGTGGTGCCTTCCAGCGTGACGTTGCATGTCGAGTACCGCTCGCCCGACACCGAATTACTGGCCGCAGCCGGTGCGCGCCTGGACGCCAGCCTCAAGGCCACCGCCAGCGCCACGTCGACTGACTACAGCATCGAAAGCCGCGCCCTGCGTGAGCCGACCCACCTGCATCACGGTTTTGCCGAGCTGGCCTACGGCGTCGGCCAGCAACTGGGCTTGCCCATCGGCAACAGCGTCACCGTGTCAGGCCACGACGCCATCAGCCTGAGCCGGCATTACCCGGTGTGCCTGCTGTTTATCCCGAGCAGCAATGGCGTGTCCCACAACGAAGCGGAATTCACCAGCGAACAGGACATGCGCAACGGCCTGCACATGCTGACCGCGTTGCTGCACCGCGCCTGTTCCACCCCCAACGCCTACCGATGAGGTCTGCCATGTCGAGTCGTTTGCAAGCAAAGTCACGGCTGCTGGGCGCCCTGGAGGCCGCCGGCTTGTCCGCCCATGTGGTGGTCGAAGAGGGCACCGCCGGGATTGCCTCGCCGGTACGCCTGGCCACCGAGTGGGCCGGTTTTACCGTCAGCGCACCGTGGGGCCAGTGTTACGCCAAAGTCTTGCATGACGACATGCGCGCGTTGATCGACATTGAACGCACTGCCCGCGCCACCCAACTGGCAGCTGATTGCGACGTGACGCCGGGTGTGCGCCTGGTGGATGCCACGGCCGGCGTGTTGCTGCTGGATGCGTTGCCCACCAGCGAGTGGCGTTGGGCCCGCCTCGACGAATTGATGCAGCCCCGGCGCCTGCAAGCGCTCTGGGCCCTGAAGAAACAATTGCACCAAGGCACCTCGCCGGGCTTCGCCCGCTCGCCGCTGCAAGACATCCAGCACCTGCGCGAATTATGCGTGCGCTACAGCGTGGCCTTGCCCATCGACCACGCCTGGATCAGCACCTGCATTGACCTGGCCTGGACCTCGCTGCAACTGAACGCCAGCGACTCGGTGCCGCTGCACGGCGACGGCGTGGCGAGCAACGTGATGATCGGCCCGGACGGCGCCTTGCAACTGATCGACTTCGATTACGCCGGCAGTGGTGATCCCTGGTACGACGTGGCGATCAGCCTTAACGAGTTGTACGTCTTCGAAAACGACTGGCGCGAAGGCATCCATGCCTGGGCCGGCGAGTGCCGTGAAAGCGACTATGCGCGCTGCCGCTTGTACGCCTTGATCAACGATTGGTACTGGACGCTCTGGGGCCTGTGGGTCGGCGCTACCTCGGCGCGGCCGCTGGAGTTTTCCAAGGTCGGGCAGTGGACGCTGTTGCGCTGCCGCCAAAGTCTGCAAGACCCGCGGTTTGAAGGTTGGCTACGTCAGGTACAGGAGGGGCAGGCATGAAAGCGTTAGGTGAGGCGTGTACGCCACAAGAGTGTCAGCTGGAAGCGGCGGTGCGCGGGGTTGCCAGTTGGGGCGGCACCGGCATTCGTTATGAACCGGTCAGCGGCGGGATTTCCAACACCAACTGGCGGGTGGAAGTGGCCGGGATCGACACTGCGTATTTCTTCAAGGTGCCGGGCGTGGGCACCGAGATGTTCATTGACCGCCGCACGGCCCACGACGCCAGCCTCAAGGCGGCGCAAACCGGCTATGGCGCGCCGGTGTTCGCATTCCTTGAAGAGTTCGGCGTGGAAGTCTTCGAGTTCATGGAGGGCTGGCGCGCCTCCTCCAACCACGACTTCCTCGACCGCGACGTGCGCCACAACGCGCTGCACGCCCTCAAGGCGTTCAACGACCAGCCGCCACTGGTGCAGACCAAGACCGTGTTCGACATGATTGCCGAGCACCAGCGGCAGGTGGAGCAACTCAACGGCTGCAAGCCCGCCGACGACGCTTGGCTGTGCCGCCAATGCGACCGCGCCCGGGGCGTGCTGCAAGCTTCCGGCATCGACCTGGCTCCCTGCATGAATGACACCCTGGCGGGTAATTTCATGCTCAACGACCGTCGGCAAATTCGTCTGGTGGACTTCGAATACGCCTCCAACAACGACCGGCATTACGAACTGGCGCTGTGGTTCGGCGAGATGTTTTTCACTGATGAAATGGAACTGGCCCTGATCGAGGATTACTTCGGCCAGGTCACCCCGCAGAACCTCGCGCGCATCAAGTTGCACAAGGCCCTGGCGGACATCAAATGGTCGACCTGGGCGATGGTGCAGCACGCGGTGTCGCAGCTGGATTTCGACTTCTACAAATACGGCACCTGGAAGCACATGCGCGCCCGCAGCATCATCAACGATTCGCAATGGGAAACCTGGCTAAGACAGGCTTGAGCCTGCGCCAGACAACAATAATGCATTGAATGAAGTCACTTGGGCGCTGATTGGTGCCTGCGTTTTCACTGCTTGATTTTTGTTTGATCACACAAAAAAACGATCCACAAATTCAAGGAGCACCCGACTCATGAAATCTGATAGCGCACCACCCGGACGCCTGAAAAGCCAACTCTTCGGCGTGTACTTTTTCCTGTTGCTGATGCTCGCCTTATTCCCGCCGTTCTATTTGAGCGTGAGCGGCAGTACCGCGTTGGTACTGGGCATACCGTTGCCGATCTTCTACTGGATCGCCATTGCAGTCCTCGCAGGCCTGGGCCTGTGGGCGTTGTACGTCGCCGAATTGAAGGCCGGCGAAATACCCGAAGAGGGGGATGCGCAATGATCAGCACCGCCAGCGATGCCAACCTTTTTATCACCTTCGGCGTCATCGGCCTGTTCCTGGCCGGGATGATCGCCGTGCTGTACGCCACCAACCGCGAGAGCACGAGTTTTTCCGATTACGCCGTGGGCGGGCGCTCCTATGGGCCGTGGTACATCGCCATGTGTTACACCAACTCGTGGTGGCCGGGCTCGACCTTTACCGCGTTTTTCGCCCTGACCATCGGCGGCGCCCTGGGCTTCTACGGCATGGTCTACGCCACCCTTGGCGTGACGGCAATGTACCTGATGGCCCGCCGCGCGTGGACCTGGGGCCAGCGTTTCAACCTGCGCACCCAGCCGGACTTGCTCGGCATGCGCTTCAACAGCCCGGTGGTCAAGCGCGTGGCCTCGATCATCGGCATCATCTCGGTATTCCCGTGGGTGGTGATGGGCATCCAGGCGTTGGCGATGTTGTTCCAGTTCGCCAGCTTCGGCCGCTGGGGCGTCACCACCTGCCTGGTCGCCGGCGTGGTGGTGGTGCTGGTGCGCCAGTACTGGACCGTGAGCATGGGCATGCGCGGGCTGATCATGACCGACATGTTCCAGGGCCTGATCGCCTATGTCGTGTGTGCGGCGCTGTGTGTGTTCCTGCTGTTCGGCGACCAGGCGTCGTTCTCCAACCTGTCGCACCTGCCGGCGAAAATGTTGCTGATTCCCGGCGCCAGCGGCACCGGTTACGGCCCGCTGTACATGTTCAGCCTGATCTTCACCGGCGTGATCGGCTCGATGTGCTGGCCCATGAGCTTCCAGCGCATCTACACCGCCAGCGGCGTCAAGGCGGTGAAGAAAGGCACGCTGTACACGATCCTGTTGGTGGGTGGTTTCTACGGGATTCTGATGCTGTTTGCCGCGGCCATCAGCCAGGACCCGAACGTCATCGCGCACCCGCAACAAGGTTGGTTCCTCTCGCTGTTCGACATCGGCGGGCCGTGGATGCTGGCGCTGGCGATCGTCATCGTACTGGCGGCGAGCATCGGCCACGTCGACGGCTGCGTGCAGGTCTGCGGCACCCAGTTCGCCAACGACCTTGCCACCTGGAACACCCCGCGTACCGACCGGCAACTGACGCTGCTGGCCAAGTCCGGGATGGTGGTGTTTATCGTTGCCGCCTCGGTGCTGGCATACCTGACCTTTGATTACGCGCGACTGCAATTGCTGGCGCAGATTTCCTACCAGGGGATTATCCAGTTGGCGGTGCCGCTGTTCTTCGGCATTTTCAGCCGCCGCGGCAACAAGGAAGGCGCGATTGCCGGGATGCTGGCGGGGATCGTGGTGGCGATTGTGCTGACGACGATGTACCCGGACGACATTCCCGGGCTGGGGTCGTTGACCAGCGGGATTGTGGGGCTGGTGGTCAATGCGGGGATTTTTGTGGCGTGTGCATGGGCGATCAAACCGAGTGCGCAGGAGAGTGCTCGGGTGGAGCAGTTGTTTGAAATGGCGGCGCCAGGGCGCAAAGTGCCAATGGGGGCAAGGCCGGTCCTGAACTGAACCCACTTCTCAAACCCAATGTAGTTCCAATGTGGGAGCTGGCTTGCTCGCGAATGCAGACTGTCAGTTAAAGCATCAGCGACTGATATACCGCATTCGCGAGCAAGCCCGCTCCCACATTTTTGATTGTGTTTCTACACAGCATTCCCGTTTTGTCGCAGGCGTTTGTAGAGGGTATTGCGGCTGACGCCAAGCTCTCTGGCCAGGTGAGAGATATTCCCGCCCACCGCCTTCAGTCGCTCATTCAGGTCCAGACTGTCATCCACTGCATCACACACCGGCACCACCCCATTCAAATCCACAAAAAAATCATCCGGCAGATGTTCCGCCCGAATCGGCTGCTCTTCCGCCATGGCCAGTGCCACCTGCAACACGCTGCTCACCTGGCGTAGGTTGCCCGGCCACGGATGCTGTTCAAACAAGGCCAGCACCTCGTTAGTCAACCCGACCCACTGCGTCGGCTCGCGATGCTGTTGCCACAGCTGCTTGAACAACGCCTGTTTATCCGTGCGCTCCCGTAGCGGCGGCAGCTCCAGGGTCAGGCCACCGATGCGGTAATACAGGTCTTCGCGAAAACGCCCGAGCTGTACCTGTTCGCGCAGCGAGCGGTTGGTGGCGGAGATGATCCGCAAATCCACCGGGTACAACTCGCTGCTGCCTACAGGCTGCACACAGCGTTCCTGCAATACCCGCAACAGCCGGGCCTGGGTCGGCAGGGGCATGTCGCCGATCTCGTCGAGGAACAGCGTGCCTTTGTCTGCCTTGCGGATCAGCCCGATGCTGCCTTTCTGGTTGGCGCCGGTGAATGCGCCTTTTTCATAGCCGAACAGTTCCGACTCCACCAGTTCGGCGGGGATCGCTGCGCAGTTGACCGCGATAAACGCTTGTTGGCTGCGGGAACTGGCCTGGTGCAGGGCTTTGACGAACACTTCCTTGCCGACACCGGTTTCACCGTGGATCAGCAACGGAATATCCTTTTCCAGCAGGCGCTCGGCCTGACGCACGGCCTTTTCCACGCGGGCATCGCCGAAGTGCAGGGTCTTGAGACTGATGGCCGTGGGGCCAGGTTCGCGGGGCTTTTTCGTTTCCACAAACACGCGAGCCTGCACTGGCGCCTGTTTCGGCCGTTTCAGCAGGCACTGGAAACGGTTGCGTCCGGCGGCTTGCAGCGAGAAGGGCAGGCTTTCGGGCTGGTTGAGCAGTTCCAGCAGCGAGACCTTGAACAGGCTGTCGATCAATACCCGCGACAGGCTGATGCCCAGCAGGTTGTCGGCCCGGCGATTGGCCGACAGTACCTGACCGCTTTCATCAAAGATCAGCAGTCCGGCCCACTGGCTATCGAGGTTGTTCAGCCCGGTGTTGAACGTCAGCTGGAAATGCTCACCGCGAAACAGGTTGAGGATCAGCCGGTTCTCTACGGTCTGGCTCATCATCTTGACCATGCCGAGGGTGTGGGAGGGCGGCAGGTAGCTGTCGCTGGACACATCCAGCACCGCGATGATTTCCCGCTGCGCATCGAATATCGGCGCTGCCGAGCCGGTCATGAAACGGTTGGCCTTGAGGAAGTGTTCGTCATGTTCGATATGCACTGCCTGGGCACAGGCCAGGGCGGTGCCGATGGCGTTGGTGCCGCTGGAGCGCTCCATCCAGCTGGCGCCGGCGCTGAAACCACGGGCCAGCTTGGGGTCGATAAAGCGTTGGGTGCCCCACGAAGTCAGCACCTGGCCCTGGTTGTCGGCAAGCATGATCAGGCAGTTGGAGTTGCTGAGGATGTTTTCGTAGTAGGGCAGCACTTCCTGGTGGGTGGTCTGCACAAGGGAATGCTGGCTTTCCAGCAACTGGCTGACGCCGTCTGCGGGCAGTTGGTCGAAGCTCGGTGTGCTCTGGTGATCCAGGCCATAGGCCCGGCAGCGGCGCCAGGAGTCCTGGATGATGGCATCGTGCGCCAGCGGTGTGCTCATGGCGGTGACCCTTGCTTTATTGTTGTTCTGGGGTGCGGAAGGCCCGTTCAGTGTTGTTCAGAACTGTTCATTGTCAACCCGCCGATTGTTCAGTTGTTCAGCCTGACCTGTTCATTTCTGTTCAGAGGCGAATCGCTGTTTTGCCTAACTCGTTGACCGGCCTGAGGTTTGGGTTGTTGGCACGGAACTCGCTCTGTGCTCCTGCCAGAACCATTCCAATAATAAAAAGGTCGTGTCATGTCATTGACCCTGGAGCACGTCACTCGCGTTGTCGAAGGCCAAACCTGGATCGACGACGCCAACCTGCGTTTCGAAGCCGGTTCCTTCAATGTATTGCTGGGCCGCACGCTCTCCGGCAAGACCAGCCTGATGCGCCTGATGGCCGGCCTGGACAAGCCTGACAGCGGGCGCATCCTGATGAATGGCGTGGACGTCACCCAGAAGCCGGTGCGCCTGCGCAATGTGTCGATGGTCTATCAGCAGTTCATCAACTACCCGACCATGACCGTGTTCGAGAACATCGCCTCGCCGCTGCGCCAGGCCGGAGTCTCTGCCGAGCAGATCCAGAGCAAAGTCCTCGAAACCGCGAAAATGCTGCGTATCGAGAAATTCCTCCAGCGTCACCCCCTGGAACTCTCCGGCGGCCAGCAGCAACGCACCGCCATGGCCCGGGCGCTGGTCAAGGATGCCGAGCTGATTCTGTTCGATGAACCCCTGGTGAACCTGGACTACAAACTGCGCGAAGAACTGCGCCAGGAAATGCGCGAGCTGTTCAAGGCACGCCATACCATCGCGATCTACGCCACCACCGAACCCAACGAAGCCCTGGCCCTGGGCGGCACCACCACGATTCTGCATGAGGGCCGGGTGATCCAGAGCGGCAAGGCGGCCGAGGTCTATCACCAGCCGCAAACCGTGCTGGCGGCCGAGCTGTTTTCCGAGCCGCCGATCAACCTGATGCCCGGGCGCATCAGTGGCAATGAAGTGAGCTTCGCCAACTTCGTGCACTTCCCGCTGAACGTCGACCTGCGGCCCATCGGTGAGGGCGAGTTTCGCTTTGGCGTGCGTCCCAGCCATATCAGCCTGGTGCCGAGCAACGACGATGACCTGGAATTGGCCGTGACCGTGGAGGTCGCCGAGATCAGCGGCTCGGAAACCTTCCTGCATGTGCGCAGCGAACACTTCCTGCTGGTGCTGCACTTGCCCGGGGTGCATGAGTACGACGTCGACGCGCCGATCCGCATCTATATTCCCACCCACAAACTGTTTGTGTTCGATGGCCAGGGACGGCTGGTCCAGGCCCCCGGCCGACGTGTCGCGAGGGTTGCCTGATGGCCGAGATCCATTTGCAGAACCTGGCCCACAGCTACAGCTCAAAGCCAAACGGCCCCGAGGACTACGCGATTCGCGAGATGAACCACGTCTGGGAGCAGGGCGGCGCCTACGCGTTGCTGGGGCCGTCGGGCTGCGGCAAGTCGACCTTGCTCAACATCATCTCCGGCCTGCTCAGCCCATCCGAAGGCCAGGTGCTGTTCGACGCCAAGGTAGTCAACGAGCTGACCCCGGAAAAGCGCAACATTGCCCAGGTGTTCCAGTTCCCGGTGGTGTACGACACCATGACCGTGTTCGATAACCTGGCTTTTCCCCTGAGAAACCAGGGCATGGCCGAGGCGAAGATTCACAGCAAGGTGCAGGAAATTGCCGAGGTGCTCGACCTGCAAAACCTGCTGGACAAAAAGGCCCGCAACCTCACTGCCGATGAAAAGCAGAAAGTCTCCATGGGCCGCGGCCTGGTGCGGGATGACGTGTCGGCGATCCTGTTCGACGAACCGCTGACGGTGATCGACCCGCACCTGAAATGGAAGCTGCGGCGCAAGCTCAAGCAGATCCACGAGCAGTTCAACATCACCATGGTCTACGTGACCCACGACCAACTGGAAGCCTCGACCTTCGCCGACAAGATCGCGGTGATGTATGGCGGGCAGATCGTGCAGTTCGGCACGCCCCGGGAGTTGTTCGAGCGGCCCAGCCACACCTTTGTCGGCTATTTCATCGGCAGCCCTGGGATGAATCTGATTGAGGTGCAGGCAGAGGCGGGCGGTGTGCGCTTTGCCGGGACACATCTGGCGTTGCCCGAGGCGTTGCAGCAGCGCATTGGCGAAACGCCTTACAAAAGGCTGCAGGTCGGCATCCGCCCGGAATTTATCCATGTGTGGGATGAGCACAATCCCGACGCGCTACAGGCGCAAGTCACCCATGTGGAAGACCTCGGCACCTACAAGATCATGACCCTCAACCTCGATGGCGCACCGTTGAAAGTGCGCCTGGCCGAAGACAAACCGGTGCCCGAGGGCCAGGCGTCCATCAGCTTTCCGGGGCAGTGGCTGATGGTGTATGCCGATGACTACTTGCTGGAGGTGCAGCCATGAACAAGGTGCAGAACAACAAGGCCTGGTGGCTGGTATTGCCGGTGTTCCTGCTGGTGGCCTTCAGCGCGGTGATCCCGATGATGACCGTGGTCAACTACTCGGTGCAGGACATCTTCGACCAATCCAGCCGCTACTTCGTCGGCGCCGACTGGTACAAACAGGTGCTGCTGGACCCGCGCCTGCATGACTCGCTGCTGCGTCAGTTCATCTACTCGGCGTGTGTGCTGTTGATCGAGATTCCGCTGGGCATCGCGATTGCCCTGACGATGCCCACCAAGGGCCGCTGGTCGTCGCTGGTGTTGATCGTGATGGCGATTCCGCTGCTGATTCCGTGGAACGTGGTCGGCACCATCTGGCAGATCTTTGGCCGTGCCGACATTGGCCTGATGGGTTCCACGCTCAATGCGATGGGCATCAGCTACAACTACGCCGCCAACACCATGGACGCCTGGGTCACGGTGCTGGTGATGGACGTGTGGCACTGGACGTCCCTGGTGGCGCTGCTGTGTTTCTCGGGGCTGCGGGCGATCCCGGATGTGTACTACCAGGCGGCGCGGATTGATCGGGCGTCCAGCTGGGCGGTGTTCCGACATATCCAGCTGCCAAAACTGAAGAGCGTGCTGTTGATCGCGGTGATGCTGCGCTTCATGGACAGTTTCATGATCTACACCGAACCGTTTGTGCTGACGGGCGGCGGGCCAGGGAACGCCACCACCTTCCTCAGCCAGACGCTTACCCAGATGGCCGTAGGCCAATTCGACCTGGGCCCGGCGGCGGCGTTTTCGCTGGTGTACTTCCTGATCATCCTGTTGGTGTCCTGGCTGTTCTACACCGCCATGACCCACTCCGACGCCAACCGCTGAGGCCGCCAACATGAGCAAGCGCAAGGTAATCCCGCTGCTGGTCTACATCCTGTTCCTGCTGGTGCCGATCTACTGGCTGCTGAACATGTCCTTCAAGAGCAACACCGAAATCCTCGGCGGCCTGACCCTGTTTCCGCAGGACTTCACCTTCGCCAACTACAAGGTGATCTTCACCGACCCGAGCTGGTACACCGGCTACCTCAACTCGCTGTACTACGTCAGCCTCAACACCGTGATTTCCCTGAGCGTGGCGCTGCCGGCGGCCTACGCGTTCTCGCGCTACCGCTTCCTCGGCGACAAGCACTTGTTCTTCTGGTTGCTGACCAACCGCATGGCGCCGCCGGCAGTGTTTTTGCTGCCGTTCTTCCAGCTGTATTCGTCCATTGGCTTGTTCGATACGCATATCGCGGTGGCCTTGGCCCATTGCCTGTTCAACGTGCCGCTGGCGGTGTGGATTCTCGAAGGTTTCATGTCGGGCGTGCCCAAGGAAATCGACGAAACGGCCTACATCGACGGGTACAGCTTCCCCAAGTTTTTCGTGAAGATCTTCATCCCGCTGATTGGCTCGGGGATCGGCGTCACGGCGTTTTTCTGCTTCATGTTTTCCTGGGTCGAGCTCCTGCTGGCACGCACGCTGACGTCGGTGAACGCCAAACCCATCGCCGCAGTGATGACCCGTACGGTTTCGGCCTCCGGCATCGACTGGGGCGTGCTGGCGGCGGCGGGGGTGTTGACCATTTTGCCGGGCATGCTGGTGATCTGGTTCGTTCGCAACCATGTGGCCAAGGGCTTTGCCCTGGGCCGGGTCTGAGGAGTCGATGATGGAATGGATGGCCTGGACCACCCCGACTGCACTGTTCTTTGCCGCGATCGGCCTGCTGCTGGTGGGCATGACGACCTGGGAATTGCGCTCGCCGAGTATCCCCCGGCGCGGCTTTTTACCGATCAGCACCACCCGTGGTGATCGTTTGTTTATCGGTCTTCTCGGCAGCGCCTACCTGCATTTGTTGGTGATCGGCGTAACCGGCTGGAGCATCTGGGTGGCGTCCGCGCTGTCTCTGGTGTGGCTGTTGTCTGTGATGCGTTGGGGCTAGCTGCCCCTTTTGAACCCCAAAACCAGGAGGTCTCTATGTTCGATAAAAACAATAAGCTGCGACATAGCATTTCATTGGCGGCCGTGCTGGCGCTCAGCGGGCTCAGTGCTGCGGCCTGGGCGGATGCTTATGAAGACGCTGCGAAAAAATGGATCGGCAGTGAGTTCAAACCGTCGACCCTCACCGAAGCCCAGCAGCTTGAAGAGCTGAAGTGGTTTATCAAGGCCGCGGAGCCGTTTCGCGGGATGAAGATCAACGTGGTGTCGGAAACCCTCACCACCCACGAGTATGAATCCAAGGTGCTGGCCAAGGCCTTCAGCGAAATCACCGGGATCAAGCTGACCCACGACTTGCTGCAGGAAGGCGACGTGGTGGAAAAGCTGCAAACCCAGATGCAGTCCGACAAGAATATCTATGACGGCTGGGTCAACGATTCCGACTTGATCGGTACGCACTTTCGCTATGGCAAGACAGAATCCATCACCGACCTGATGGCCAACGAAGGCAAGAACTTCACTTCACCCACCCTGGACATCAAGGACTTCATCGGTATTTCGTTCACCACTGCGCCCGACGGCAAGATCTACCAATTGCCCGACCAGCAGTTCGCCAACCTGTACTGGTTCCGCGCCGACTGGTTCGAACGGGCAGACCTGAAAGCCAAGTTCAAGGAAAAGTACGGCTATGAACTCGGGGTGCCGGTGAACTGGTCGGCCTACGAAGACATCGCCAAATTCTTCAGCGAAGACGTCAAGGAAATCGACGGCAAGCGCGTCTACGGGCACATGGACTACGGCAAGAAAGACCCGTCCCTGGGCTGGCGCTTCACCGATGCCTGGTTCTCCATGGCCGGTGGCGGCGACAAGGGTCTGCCCAACGGTTTGCCGGTGGACGAATGGGGCATTCGCGTGGAGGACTGCCACCCGGTGGGCTCCAGCGTCACCCGTGGTGGCGACACCAACGGCCCGGCGGCGGTGTATGCCACGCAGAAATACGTGGACTGGATGAAAGCCTATGCACCACCGGAAGCGGCGGGCATGACCTTCTCCGAATCCGGTCCGGTGCCGTCCCAGGGCAACATCGCCCAGCAGATCTTCTGGTACACCGCGTTTACCGCCGACATGACCAAGCCGGGCCTGCCGGTGGTCAACGCCGACGGCACGCCGAAATGGCGCATGGCGCCATCACCCGTCGGGCCTTACTGGGAAAAGGGCATGAAGAAGGGCTATCAGGACGTAGGTTCCTGGACCTTCCTCAAGTCGACGCCCGAGAAGCAGAAACTGGCGGCCTGGCTCTACGCGCAGTTCGTGACCTCGAAAACCGTGTCGCTGAAAAAAACCATCGTTGGCCTGACGCCGATTCGTGAGTCTGACATCAACTCCCAGGCCATGACCGACCTGGCGCCGAAACTCGGTGGGTTGGTGGAGTTCTACCGCAGCCCGGCCCGGGTGGAGTGGACCCCGACCGGCACCAACGTGCCGGACTATCCACGGTTGGCGCAATTGTGGTGGAGCCATATTTCGGAAGCGGCCAGCGGAGAAAAGACGCCGCAGCAGGCGCTGGACGGGTTGGCCAAGGATCAGGACGCGATCATGACGCGCCTGGAACGCTCCAAGGTGCAGCCGATTTGCGGGCCGAAAATGAACGAAGAACGGGATGCGCAATACTGGTTTGACCAGCCGGGTGCGCCGAAACCGAAGCTGGCGAATGAGAAGCCGCAGGGTGAGACGGTCAGTTATAACGAGTTGCTGAAGTCGTGGGAGGCGGCGCGCAAGTAACCCAGACGCCGCAGATCAAAAATGTGGGAGCGGGCTTGCTCGCGAAGGCGGTAGATCAGTCAGCAGATATGTGACTGACAGACCGCTTTCGCGAGCAAGCCCGCTCCCACATTGGGTTTGCGGTGTTTCTGCAAGGGGGGGCTATTTGGGATACAGCGGCGGCAAGCTGGTGCTGTCCCCCGCAGGGTCCTGCTCGCGCTCCGCCATCGGAATCGCCTTCACCGCCCGCCACAATTCCTCTCCCTGCCAATACTGCCCACTCTCGCTGTACAGCGCGCCGTTCAACCCATCCAGCGCATCCGACAACGGCACAAACCGCGTCGCCATATCCGCCAGGGTCTCCGGCTGCTGTCGCGCCCAGGCATCCAGCGCCTGACGCGTAGCCTGCGGGTCATTCGCCTGGCTCGCCCGCTTGAGGTCGTCCAGCAAGGTACGCGGGCTCGGGCCGGTTTGCGCGGCACGCAAAATCGCCGGCTGCCAGCGTGCACGCCACCACAAACCGAAGCCCAGCAGGGTGGTGCAGGCCAGGATCAGGCTGGTCAGTTGCCAGATCCACAGGCTGTCGTTGTCCGGCGCGGTGATCACGGTCGGGCTGGCCGGCGTGTCCACGATCAGGCTCGGGTTGGTCGCCACTTGCAGGGTGCGCGCCGGCAGGCTGGTGCGTTCCAGATGGTCTTCGTGGGTGTTCCACCACACCACGTCCACCGCCGGCAGTTCAAGCGCGCCAACGCGGTTGGGCACCAGCGCTTCGCGGTCTTCACGGCTGCCGATCAGGCCACGGTCGTTGTTCTGGTTGCTCAGCACCGGCTGGTCCGGGTAGCGGCGCAGGCCGGGGATGTCGCTCAGTGCCAGCGGTGGCAGTTGCGCGCCGGCCAGGCCTTCGGCTTTCAAGGTCAGGCTGCGGGTCAGGGAGTCGCCCACCTGTACGTGATCGGGCTCGGGGTTCCAGCTTTCCGTGAGGGTCAGGCTGCGGGCCGGCAGCCAGGGAGCATCCGCCGGGTACAGCGCAGGCTTGGCCTTGACCGTCAACGACAGCTCCGGCGAACTGACGTGAATCAGCTTGCCGGGCTTGGAACCCTGGGGGTTGTTGTCCTGGGCGGGCCGTGGCTCTACCAGGGTGGCGCTGAACGTCTGCGTCGGAATGGTCAGCGTGCCGCTGTGCTGCGGGTAGATGGCATAGCGGGTTTCGATCACACCGTGGCGGATGCCGTTGATGACTTTCTCGTAGGTGCGCGACTCGCCCAACTGCTCGATGCGCGTATCGGCGACCTGCAACGGCGTGAGGCTGCTGTCGTCATACAGCGACACCGAGTGGTAGACGCGCACGGTCAGCAACGCCTGGGCCTGGACGTAGACGCTGTCCTGGTCGAGGTTGGTTTCGATGAACACAGGAGCCAGTTGGGCCTCGGTGTTCTGGCTGACGGTTTCCACCACCTGCAGGGTGATCGGCTGGGTCTTGAGTTCGCCGATCTGCAACGGTGGAATCACCACGGTGCCGTTCTCCTTGGGCAGCAGGGTGATGATCCAGCGGGTGGTGGCGTGGTTATCGCCACCCAGGGTGGTGAGCTGGTTGATCTGCCGCGTGCCGCTCACTTCAAACAGCGGGTCCAGCGGCGCCAGGTCCGGTTTGCCGAACAGCGTGACATCGTTGGACTCCACCGTCAGTTCCACCGTCTCCCCGGAATTGATGCGGCTGCGGTCGACACTGGCCACCAGGCCGGCGGCCTGGGCCTGGCTGGCCCACAACGCGAGGGTGAGAAGAAGGGCGGTGCAGCGGTTCATCGAGTCTTGTCCTGATGTTGTTGCTGTTCGTACCAGAATTTGCGTCGCAGCAGCTCGCCGGGGTTGTCCGGGATCTGCCGCAGCCATTGTTCCAGGGCTTGGCGCTGCTCGCCTTCAAGCGTGCCGTCGACCGGGCGCAGGGGCGGGGTGGTGGTTTGTTCATCACCCAACTCGCTGCCGGGTACCTCGTTGCTGCCGGCGTGGGGCGTGGCCCCGGTTTGCGTGTCGGTCGCGCCGGGCTGGCCCTGGCCTTGGGACGTCTGCTCGCCACCGGTGGCGGTCTGGCTGCTGGCGCCCGGTTGCGCAGTCTGGCCGGGTTGGGTGGTTTCGTCATCCTCGTTTTTTGCAGGCTTGGCCGGCTCGGTTTTTTCCGTTTCCTGTTGCATCAGGCTTTCCACCAGCGCCTTGTTCTTCAGCGCCGGCTGCAAGTCTGGCTGGGCTTCGAGGGCTTGTTCGTAGGCATCGATCGCCGCTTCCAGCTCGCCGCTTTTGGCCAGGGCATTGCCTCGATTGTAGTGGGAGTAGGCGTCGCTGCCTTCGGCAAACCGCTTGGCGGCTTCGGCATAGTTGCCCGCTTCATACAGTGCGACGCCTTGCCATTGCGGGTCTTCGAAATGTTCGGCGGCTTCGGCCGGGCGTTTTTTCTTCAGCAGCAGTTGGCCCTGTTGGTCGGGGCGCAGCCACAGGTCCTGGAAGTCGAAGGCATAGCTGGGCTGCGGCGCGCCCAACAGCAGCAACGGCAGGAAGAACAGCCAGCCCCGGCGCCCGGCGCAGGCAGCGAGCAGCAGCAGTGGCAAGAGCAACCAATAACCCTGGTCGGCCCAGGTATCGAGGTGCAGCCGTTGGCCGTCATTGCGCAGGCTTTGCGGGCCGTCCAGCATCCCGAGGTGGCGCAGGTCCTTGTCGTCCAGGCGGGCCTGGCGGTAGCGGCCACCCATTTCGCTGGCGAAGGCCTTGAGGGTCGGGCTGTCCAGGCGCGGCACGAGGATCGCGCCCTGGGCGTCCTTGAGGAACTCGCCGCTTTCCTGGGTCACCGGCGTGCCTTCGCGGCTGCCAATGCCGAGGATCGACAGGCTCGGCGCCTGGTTGCCTTGCAGCTGTAGGCGGATCCCCTGGCGTTCCTGCTTGGACAGCGACGAGCCGATCAGCAGCAGCCGACCCTGGCCGAGGCCGCCATGCTTGAGCAGGCTCATGGCCTTCTCCACGGCCAGGTCGGCGCGGTGGCCGGGCTCGGGCATGATCGAGGGGCGCAGGGCTTCCAGCAGGTTATGGCTGGTGGCCAGGTCGTCCGAGAGTGGCACCAGCGTATGGGCGCTGCCGGCGTAGACCACGATGGCGGTCTGCGCATCGCTGCGGGCCTGAAGCAGGTCGAACAGCTTGCGCCGTGCCTGTTCGAGGCGGCTGGGCGGGCTGTCGGTGGCGAGCATTTCCGGGGTCAGTTCCAGCAGCACCACCAGCGGGTCGGCGGGCTTCTGGCTGGACTGTTCGACGCGTTCCCAGCTCGGCCCCAGCAACGCCAGCACGGCCAGCAGCCAGGCGATGCCGAGCACCACCCACGGCGATTTGCTCTCCCGACCATTGCCGCCACTGAGCAACGCGGCGTGGAAGGCCGGCGGCAGAATCATCTGCCAGCGCCCGGCGCGTTTCTGGCGGTGCCACAACTGCCACAGCAACCAGCCGAGCAGCGGCAGCAGCAACAGCCACCAGGGACGGAACCAGTGCGGCCACAGGGCGATCATCGACGCCTCCGCAAACGCAAGCGTTTGAGGCGTTCACGCCATTCAGGATTGGGTTGCAGGAAACGGCCCTTGCTTGAGAGTTTGCTGAACAGGCGTTGCAGGGCGTTATCCGGCCAGCGTTCCTGGATCACCAGCAGCATGCTGAGGATCAGCGCCAACGCCAGCGGCGCGCTGTACAGCGCCTGGGCGGGGCGGGCC
>NZ_JACAOM010000159.1:0-770 GCF_013386245.1 Pseudomonas sp. 21615526
CAGCAAATCATCTTTGCCGGCATCCGCGACAAACGCCTGGATATCTTCCTCGGCTACTGGAAACCGGCGATGGACAACAACATCGCGCCATTCCTCGCGGCCAAGCAGGTCAAGGTGTTCGACAGGCCGAGCCTGTCCGACGCCCAAGCGACGCTGGCGGTGCCGCAGTACGTTGCCGACGCCGGCTTGAAAACCTTTGCCGACATTGCCCGCTTCAAGGACAAACTGGGCGGCAAGATCTATGGCATCGAGCCGGGCAGCGGTGCCAATACCGATATCCAGAAAATGATCGACAGCAACCGCTTTGGCCTCGGCGGCTTCAAGCTGGTGGCGTCCGGCGAGGCAGGCATGCTGGCGGCGGTGCAGCGGGCAGTGAATCGCAAGGAGTTCGTGGTGTTTGTCGGCTGGACCCCACACCCGATGAACATCAACATGAAAATGGCGTACCTGACCGGCAGTGAAGATGTGTTCGGTGCCAACGAAGGCATGGCCACGGTCTCCACGGTGACGGCGCCGGATTACGCCGAACGTTGCCCCAACGTGACACGCCTGCTGGAAAACCTGACCTACACCGCGGCCCAGGAAAGCCAGTTGATGGTGCCGATCATGGACCGCAAGACGCCGCAGGAGGTGGCCAAACAATGGTTGCGCGACAACCCCGAGGATTTGCAGCGCTGGCTGGCGGGTGTAACGACCCTGGATGGCAAGGACGGCGTGGCGGCGGTGCAGGCCAGCCTCAAGCCCTGAGCAAATGAAGATCAAAATGTGGG
>NZ_JACAOM010000159.1:817-10950 GCF_013386245.1 Pseudomonas sp. 21615526
CCGCTCCCACATTGGATTCGTGGCGGCTGTTAAATCCTTATCTTCAGGACGATCCTTCGATGTCCCATTACCCGATTTCCGCGCAGATGTGCGCCTTCGTCGAGAAAACCGAATCCTTCACCAGCGACGACACATCGCTGGCCGGATTGCGCCGAGGCTATGACCGCATGTGCCAGGCGTTCACCCCGGCGCGGCCCGAAGGGTTACAGGTGTCAGACGTTTCCCTGGGTGGCGTGGGCGTACGCATTTATCAGCCGGCGACGCCAATCCCTGATGGCGGCTGGCCATGCATCCTTTATATGCACGGTGGCGGCTGGGTGGTCGGCGGCCTGGATTCCCATGACTTCATGTGTGCTGAGCTGGCCGACTCACTGCAAGTGCTGGTGATCGCCATCGATTACCGCCTGGCACCCGAACACCCGTTTCCGGCCGCCTTTGAGGATTGCCGTGCGGTCTGGCAGGCGATCCAGGTGGGCGAAGCGCCCCAGCCGATCAACCTTCAGCGTCTGGTGGTGGCCGGTGACAGCGCCGGCGGTAACCTGGCGGCGGCCCTGTGCCTGGGCCTGCGGGATGACCATCAGCCGCAGCCCCTGGCGCAAGTCCTGATCTACCCCGGCCTGGGCGGCCCCGCCGACCTGCCGTCCCGCCGCGATTGCGTCGACGCGCCGCTGCTCAGTACCGCCGACACCGAGTGCTATCTCGCCCTTTACCTGCGTGGGCCGGGCAAGCCGTCGCCCTACGCCATGCCATTGCTGGCCGTGGATTTCAGCGGGTTGCCGCAGGCTTTGATCGCTGTCGCCCAGTTCGACCCGTTGCGGGACGACGGCATGCTCTACGCCGAACGCCTGCAAGGCGCCGGGGTGGCGGCCACGCTGTATCCCGGCAAAGGCCTGGTTCACGGCTGCCTGCGGGCCCGGGGCCAGGTGTTGGAGGTCGACCGGCTGTACGTTTATCTGCTGGACTACCTGCGTGGTGTTCTGCTGACACAGGTCTAGGTCCACGAGGACATGCTCATTGCACAATTCGGGTTTATGATGCCAGACGGCAAAATAATAGACGTCCCCCCAGGGATGAACTCGACCCCTTACGGAGCGCGCAATGCAGACTTTGTACCCGCAGATCAAACCCTACGCCCGGCACGATCTGGCCGTCGATGAAACCCACGTCCTGTACGTCGACGAAAGCGGTTCCCCGGAAGGCTTGCCCGTTGTGTTCATCCATGGCGGCCCCGGCGCCGGGTGTGATGCCAATAGCCGCTGCTATTTCGATCCTAATCTGTACCGAATTGTTACTTTTGATCAGCGTGGCTGCGGGCGCTCCACCCCACGGGCCAGCCTGGAAAACAACACCACCTGGGACCTGGTGGCCGACCTTGAGCGGATTCGCGAACACCTGGGCATCGAAAAATGGGTGCTGTTCGGCGGTTCCTGGGGCTCGACCCTGGCCCTGGCCTACGCGCAAACCCACCCGGAGCGTGTGCACGGCCTGATCGTGCGGGGCATTTTCCTGGCCCGCCCCCAGGACATTCAGTGGTTCTACCAGGCTGGCGCCAGCCGGCTGTTCCCCGATTACTGGCAGGACTACCTGGCGCCTATCCCGGCGGAGGAGCGGCACGACCTGCTCAGCGCCTACCACAAGCGCCTGACCGGCAACGACCAGATCGCCCAGATGCACGCCGCCAAGGCCTGGTCCACGTGGGAAGGGCGCATGTTGGGCCTGTGCCCGAACCCGCAATTGATCGAGCGTTTCTCCGAACCCCAGCGCGCCCTG
The DNA here is from genome assembly GCF_013386245.1 of Pseudomonas sp. 21615526. Lineage (NCBI taxonomy): Bacteria > Pseudomonadati > Pseudomonadota > Gammaproteobacteria > Pseudomonadales > Pseudomonadaceae > Pseudomonas > Pseudomonas sp. 21615526. Next base: position 2,588 of record NZ_JACAOM010000159.1, read on the forward strand.
TCGATTGCCCGTATCGAATGCCATTACTTCACCAATAACTCGTTCCTTGAACCTGACCAACTGATCCGCGACATGCACAAGATCGCCCACTTGCCTGGCGTAATCGTGCATGGTCGCTACGATATGATCTGCCCGCTGGACAATGCCTGGGAGCTGCATCAGGCCTGGCCCAACAGTGAGTTGCAGATCATCCGCGAGGCCGGCCATGCGGCTTCCGAACCCGGAATTACCGATGCGCTGGTGCGTGCGGCGAGTGAAATGGCACGGCGCCTGCTTGATTTGCCGCCTGAAGAAGCATGAAGGGGCTTTTGCAACGGGTGCGCGGCGCCCGGGTCGAGGTAGAGGGGCAGGTGGTCGGGGCGATAGACCAGGGTTTGCTGGTGCTGGTGGCTGTCGAGCCTTCGGATACGCAAGCCAGCGCCGACAAGCTGCTGCATAAGCTGCTTAACTATCGGGTGTTCAGCGACGACGAGGGCAAGATGAACCTGTCCTTGAAAGACATTGGCGGCGGTTTGCTGCTGGTGTCGCAGTTCACCCTGGCGGCAGACACCAAGAGTGGGCTGAGGCCGAGCTTCTCCACGGCGGCACCGCCGGCGTTGGGCGAGGCGCTTTTCGACTATCTGCTGTTACAAGCGCAACAATTGCATGGCACGGTAGCGGCAGGGCGTTTTGGCGCTGATATGCAGGTGCATTTGGTCAATGATGGGCCGGTCACCTTCCTGTTACAGACGTGAATGTACTGAAAACGACTTGTGATGCCCAAAAAACCGGGTTTTCGCTACAAATACTTCGCTGACCCTGATGCGTTGTCACGCGGGCTACTAGATAATCGCGCGCTACGGGGATCAGCGTTAATTGGTCCATTTTTGACTTAGGTAGAGACTTGTCCGATAGCCATTGGGGAATCATTTAGCCCCATGGGAGTCGGAACAATGCTCGCCAACCTGGCATATAGATAGCTGGCCGTTGGTTTTTTGATCTGTTTTCGGCGAGGGTTGCTCGTGATTGTTAGTCCCTGTAATGCACCAAAATTGTCTGCCAAACGGTTACGAAACGTACTGGTGACGGGCTCTGCCCTGTTTTGCCTGTTCGGCGCGGGTCAACTGTGGGCATTCAGTCTGGATGATGTGTCGGCCAAGGCAAAAGAGCTGGCCGGGCAGAAATACGAAGCTCCGCGCAGCAATTTGCCGAACGAATTCCGCGAAATGAAATTCGCTGATTACCAGAAAATTCGTTTCCGCAACGAAAAAGCCGAGTGGGCCGATCAGAACACCCCGTTCAAGCTGTCCTTCTACCACCAGGGTATGCATTTCGATACACCGGTGAAAATCAACGAAGTCACCGCCGACAGCGTTCAGGAAATCAAGTACGACCCGTCCCGCTTCGATTTCGGCGACGTCAAGTTTGATCCCAAATCCACCGAACAGCTGGGTTATGCCGGTTTCCGTGTGCTGTACCCGATCAACAAGGGCGACAAGCAAGACGAAATCATGACCATGCTCGGCGCCAGCTATTTCCGCGTCGTGGGCAAGGACCAGGTCTACGGCCTGTCTGCCCGCGGCATGGCGATCGACACTGCGTTGCCGTCCGGCGAAGAATTCCCGCGTTTCACCGAGTTCTGGATCGAGCGTCCAAAACCGGGTGAGAAACAGCTGGTGATCTACGCCCTGCTGGATTCGCCGCGGGCCACCGGCGCTTATCGCCTGATCCTGCGCCCGGGTACCGACACCATCGTCGACGTCAAATCCCAGATGTACCTGCGTGACAAGGTCACCAAGCTGGGCATCGCCCCGCTGACCAGCATGTTCCTGTTCGGCGCCAACCAGCCGTCCAAGGTCCTCAACTACCGTCGCGAGCTGCACGATTCCAGCGGCCTGTCGATCCATGCCGGCAACGGCGAGTGGATCTGGCGCCCACTGAACAACCCCAAACACCTGTCGGTCAGCAACTTCACCGTGGAAAACCCGCGTGGTTTCGGCCTGCTGCAACGCGGCCGCAACTTCAGCCACTACGAAGACCTCGACGACAACTACGACAAGCGCCCAAGCGCCTGGATCGAGCCTGAAGGCGATTGGGGCAAGGGCTCCGTCGACCTGGTAGAGATTCCGACCGCCGATGAAACCAACGACAACATCGTTGCGTTCTGGAGCCCGGAAACACTGCCGGAGCCAGGCAAGCCGCTGGACGTTGCCTACCGCCTGCACTGGACATTGCAAGACGCCGAGTTCCATTCGCCGGAAAGCGCCTGGGTCAAGCAGACCCTGCGTTCCACCGGCGACGTCAAGCAATCCAACCTGATCCGTCAGCCAGACGGCAGCGTGGCTTACCTGGTGGACTTCGAGGGCCCGTCCCTGAAGAAACTGCCAGCTGACGCACCGGTTCGCAGCCAGGTCAGCGTGGGCGACAACGCCGAAATCGTTGAAAACAGCGTGCGCTACAACCCGCACACCCAAGGCTGGCGCCTGACCCTGCGCATGAAGATCAAGGACGCAGGCAAGCCGACTGAAATGCGTGCTGCTCTGGTTCAGGACATCGTGCAGCCGGAACCGGAGAAGGTTTCGACCCAAGTGTTGAAAGCCGACAAGGTCCTGGCCAAGCAGCACGAGAAAGCAGCCAAGAAAGACGCCAAGGACAAGGACGCCAAGCAGCCGGAAGCGGCTGCCCCAGCCACACCACTCCCTACCCAGGATCAGGCCAAGACAGAGCAAGTCCTGACCGAAACCTGGAGCTATCAGTTGCCTGCCGATGAGTAATTCTCAAGTCCAGCCAGAGACTCTTGCCGAGTACCTGGCGCATCTACCGATGNNGGTGCTCGACGCCAGCGGCCGGGTTTGCCTCAAGGCCACGCCGCCGATCCGTCGGACCAAGGTCGTGCCTGAGCCGTGGCGCACCAATATCCTGGTGCGTGGCTGGCGCCGCCTGACCGGCCGCACCAATCCACCGGCCCCGCCGAAGGATGAGCGCGTACTGCCGGCCGCCCGCTGGCGCACCGTCGGTTCGATCCGTCGCTATATCCTGCTGGTGCTGATGCTCGGCCAGACGATCGTTGCCGGCTGGTACATGAAAGGCATCATGCCGTACCAGGGCTGGTCCTTCGTCGACTTTGACGAGATCCGCAACCAGACCCTGCTGCAAACCGCGACCCAGGTACTGCCTTACGCCCTGCAAACCAGCATCCTCGTGCTGTTCGGGATTCTGTTCTGCTGGGTCTCGGCCGGTTTCTGGACCGCGCTGATGGGCTTCCTGGAACTGCTGACCGGTCACGATAAATACCGTATCTCCGGTAAAAGTGCCGGTGACGAGCCGATTCCGAAAGACGCCCGCACCGCCCTGGTCATGCCGATCTGCAACGAAGACGTGCCCCGGGTATTTGCCGGCCTGCGCGCGACGTTCGAATCGGTGGCTGCCACCGGTGACCTGGACCGTTTCGACTTCTTCGTCCTCAGCGACAGCAACGAGGCCGACATCTGCATCGCCGAGCAGCAAGCCTGGCTCGACGTGTGCCGCGAAGCCGGTGGCTTTGGCAAGATCTTCTATCGCCGCCGTCGCCGTCGCGTCAAACGCAAGAGCGGCAACCTCGACGACTTCTGCCGTCGCTGGGGCGGTGACTACAAGTACATGGTGGTGCTCGACGCCGACAGCGTGATGAGCGGCGAATGCCTGACCAGCCTGGTGCGCCTGATGGAAGCCACGCCGGATGCCGGGATTATCCAGACCGCGCCACGTGCGTCGGGCATGGATACCCTGTATGCGCGCATGCAGCAGTTCGCGACCCGGGTGTACGGCCCGCTGTTTACCGCCGGCCTGCACTTCTGGCAGCTGGGTGAATCCCACTACTGGGGTCACAATGCGATCATCCGCATGAAGCCGTTTATCGAGCACTGCGCCCTGGCGCCGTTGCCGGGTAAAGGTGCGTTTGCCGGNNCGCTGATGCGCCGCGCCGGCTGGGGCGTGTGGATTGCCTACGACTTGCCGGGCAGCTACGAAGAGCTGCCGCCGAACCTGCTGGACGAACTCAAGCGTGACCGTCGCTGGTGCCACGGCAACCTGATGAACTTCCGCCTGTTCCTGGTAAAAGGCATGCACCCGGTGCACCGTGCGGTGTTCCTCACCGGCGTGATGTCGTACCTGTCGGCACCGTTGTGGTTCTTCTTCCTGGTGCTGTCCACGGCCTTGCTGGCGGTCAACACACTGATGGAGCCGCAGTACTTCATGGCGCCGCGCCAGTTGTATCCGTTGTGGCCACAATGGCATCCGGACAAGGCGGTGGCGCTGTTCTCCACCACCATCGTGCTGCTGTTCCTGCCTAAATTGCTGAGCATCATCCTGATCTGGGCCAAGGGCGCGAAAGAGTTCGGCGGCAAGTTCAAGGTGACCCTGTCGATGCTGCTGGAGATGCTGTTCTCCATGTTGCTGGCGCCGGTGCGGATGATTTTCCACACCCGTTTCGTACTGGCCGCGTTCCTCGGCTGGGCGGCGACCTGGAACTCGCCACAGCGTGACGACGACTCCACGCCATGGAGCGAGGCAGTCAAGCGCCACGGTCCACAGACCCTGCTCGGCTTCTTCTGGGCGCTGCTGGTGGTGTGGTTGAACCCAAGCTTCCTGTGGTGGCTGGTGCCGATCGTCGGTTCGCTGATGCTGTCGATTCCGGTGTCGGTGATTTCCAGCCGGGTCAAACTGGGCCTCAAGTCTCGCGACGAGAGCCTGTTCCTGATCCCCGAGGAATACAATCCGCCCCAGGCGCTGTTGTCGACCGACAAGTACACCCACGAAAACCGTTGGCATGCGCTCAATGACGGTTTTGTGCGGGCGGTGGTCGATCCGCAGCAGAACGCCCTGGCGTGCGCCTTGGCAACTTCCCGTCACGGGCAGGCGGAGCCGATTGAGTGGCTGCGTGTTGACCGGGTTCGCCACGCGTTGAAAGTCGGCCCGGCCGGCCTCAACAACGGTGAACGCCTGGCCTTGCTCAGCGACCCGGTCGCCCTGGCACGCTTGCACGAGCAGGTCTGGAGCGAAGGCCACGCCGAGTGGCTGAGCGCCTGGCGCGAATCGGTCAAGGCCGATCCGCATGCGCCATTGCTTCCATTGAAGCCGCTGTCGTCCCAGGCTCAACCGGCCTGATTCCGACGCCCCCGAGGTGCCACCTCGGGGGCGTTTGCGATAACCGTCCTACGTTGTTTTTCCCTTCTGCTGTATTGCGCTAACTCCTTGTTATTTCGAAACAAAAGACCCTTCTCCGAGGCATATTGCCGTGCCTGCGAGTGGGTTAGCATCGCCCCCCAAATCTGACTCGAAGCCTGCGGCTTACGCGATCTTGCGCGTGGCCGGGTGTGGGAGTGTTTAATGGAACAGGGGCTTTTTTCATGATCAAAAGGTATTTGTCGATGCTGCTGCTCGGCATCGTCACATTTTCCCACGGTTACCTGGCGCATGCCGGAGCCATAGATGAGGCCGTTCGGCGGGGTGTGTTGAAAGTCGGCACCAATCCGGCGTACGTGCCCTTTGAGATGACCGACAAGAAAGGCCGGATCGTCGGGTTTGAAATTGACCTGCTTCGGGAGATGAGCAAGGCGCTGGGGGTCAAGCTGGAGCTGGTTTCGGTACCGTATATCGACCTGATTCCCGGCCTGCTGGCCAGCCGGTTCGACCTGATCGGCAGCGGCATGACTGTCACGCAGGAGCGCAACCTGACCCTCAATTTCAGCGACTCGTTCATCATCGTCGGCCAGACCGTGCTGCTGAACCCTCGGTTGGCCGACAAGGTCCAGAGCATCGAGGACTTGAACGAGGCCGGTTACCGGATCGTGGCCGCCGAAGGCACCACAGGCGAGGCGGCGGCGAAAAGGTTTCTCGGCACTGCACGGCTGCGCAGTTTTCCAACACCTGAAGAAGGCGTGCGCCAGGTGGTGGAGGGCAAGGCCGATGCGTTTATCCATGATGCGCCGTATAACCTGATCGCCATTACCAAGCCCCAGAACAGTGCGCTGTTGGCGCTGGAGCAACCCTTCACCTACGAGCCCCTGGCGTTCGGCTTGAAAAAGGGCGATTACGACAGCCTCAACTGGATCAATCATTTCCTCAACCAGGTGGCCCAGGACGGCACCTACGATCGGCTGCATGACAAGTGGTTCAAGGACTCGGGCTGGATGGCGGAAGTGGGCTGGTAGTCATAACTGCTTACACATCAAGCAATTGGCTGGGCCGCGGGTCGAGGTGTCTAGCCATGCCTTTCTCTGCACGGTTGTGGGGCTTTTCTGTCATACCTTGGCAACAAATCCCGGCGAAACCTTTGTACCCGGCGGTGAGTGAGTTAGGATCGCACCCCGAAATGGTGCAGCCCTTTTGCGCGCCGACCTCACAAGAAAATGAGTTCAGGGGACTTGATGATGAAAAAGTATCTTTCGATGCTGCTGCTGGGTGTCACCGCACTGGTGGCGGTCAACGCGGCACATGCCGGCGCCATCGATGATGCGGTCAAGCGCGGTACGCTGAAAGTCGGCATGGACCCGACCTACATGCCGTTCCAGATGACCAACAAACGCGGCGAAATCATCGGCTTTGAAGTCGACATCCTCAAGGCCATGGCCAAGTCGATGGGCGTGAAGTTCGAGCCGATTTCCACCGGTTACGACGGCATCATCCCGGCCCTGTTGACCGACAAGTTCGACATGATCGGCAGCGGCATGACCCTGACCCAGGAACGCAACCTGCGCCTGAACTTCAGCGAACCGTTCATCGTGGTCGGCCAGACCCTGCTGATCCGCAAGGAGCTGGAGGGCACCATCAAGTCCTACAAAGACCTGAATGACGAGAAATACCGCCTGACCTCCAAGCTCGGCACCACCGGCGAGATGGTGGCCAAGAAGCTGATCTCCAAAGCCAAGTACCACGGCTATGACAACGAGCAGGAAGCTGTTCTGGACGTGGTCAACGGCAAGGCTGACGCCTTCGTCTATGACGCCCCGTACAACGTGGTGGCCGTGAACAAGGTCGGCGCCGGCAAACTGGTGTTCCTTGATCAGCCGTTCACCTTTGAACCCCTGGCGTTCGGCCTGAAGAAGGGCGACTACGACAGCATCAACTTCATCAACAACTTCCTGCACCAGATCCGCAACGACGGCACCTACGATCGCATCCATGACAAGTGGTTCAAGAGCTCTGAGTGGCTCAAGGACATGGAATAAGGTTGGCTTAATACCGAGTCGAGCCCTTCGCGAGCAAGCCCGNNGGGCTTGCTCGCGAATAGGGCCTGCCAGGCGATACACATCCCGGAACCTGAAATGAAACAGAAAAAAGCCCAATGGCCCTGGCACCTGCTGACGGTGCTGGTGCTGGTCGGCCTGGCCGGCGCGTTGTATTACGCCACCTCGCTGATGTCCTACGAATGGCGCTGGAACCGCGTGCCGCAGTACTTCGTCTACCAGGCCGAAGAGTCCCAGCGGGCGTCGGACATTTCCACCGTCAGCGAGCTGGTGCGCAAGGGCGATGTGGCTGAAGTCACCCTGCGTAATGACGAGGGCAACGAGCAGCACCTGACCGTGGCCGAGAACAGCCTGCAAGTGGCCAAGGGCGATGACGTGGCCGAGGGCGATGTGATCGGCGTCACCCGGCATTGGGCTGCGGGCCCTCTGCTGTGGGGCTTGTGGACTACGTTGTGGCTATCGGTGGTGTCCGGGGTGCTGGGACTGTTGATCGGCCTGGCGACCGGATTGTGTCGCCTGTCGAACAACCCGACCTTGCGCGATCTGTCGACGATCTACGTCGAATTGGTACGCGGTACGCCGTTGTTGGTGCAGATCTTCATTTTCTATTTCTTTATCGGCACGGTGCTCAACCTGTCCCGGGAATTCGCCGGGATCGCCGCGCTGTCACTGTTTACCGGCGCGTATGTGGCGGAAATCATCCGTGCCGGCGTGCAGTCGATTGCCCGTGGGCAGAATGAGGCGGCACGTTCCCTGGGGCTCAGTGCTGGCCAGTCGATGCGCCACGTGGTGTTGCCGCAAGCCTTCAAGCGCGTGCTGCCGCCCCTGGCCGGGCAATTTATCAGCCTGGTCAAGGACACATCCCTGGTGTCGGTGATCGCGATTACCGAGCTGCTCAAAAGCGGCCGCGAGGTCATCACCACCTCGTTCTCGCCGTTCGAAATCCTGTTCTGCGTCGCAGGCCTGTACCTGCTGATCAACCTGCCGCTGTCGAAAATCGCCAGCCGGCTTGAGCGGAGGCTCGCGCAAAGTGATTGAAGTCCGCGATCTGGTAAAAGTCTTCGACACCCGTGGCCACGTCGTGCGCGCGGTGGATAACGTGACCACGCAGGTGGCCAGGGGTGAAGTGCTGGTGGTGATCGGCCCGTCCGGTTCCGG
>NZ_JACAOM010000160.1:0-3876 GCF_013386245.1 Pseudomonas sp. 21615526
AGGACGAGAAATGCACCAGCAAGAAAAGACGTTAAAACGCGGGCTCTCCGCCCGACATATTCGCTTCATGGCCCTCGGTTCCGCGATCGGTACCGGGCTGTTCTACGGCTCTGCCTCCGCCATCCAGATGGCCGGCCCGGCCGTGCTCCTGGCCTACCTGATCGGTGGCGCCGCGGTGTTCATGGTCATGCGCGCCCTCGGCGAAATGGCCGTGCATAACCCGGTGTCCGGCTCCTTCGGCCAGTACGCCAGTACCTACCTGGGCCCGATGGCCGGCTTTATCCTCGGCTGGACCTACGCCTTTGAAATGATCATCGTCTGCCTCGCCGACGTCACCGCCTTCGGCATCTACATGGGCTTCTGGTTTCCCGAAGTCGCGCGCTGGGTCTGGGTGCTGGGCATCGTGTTGCTGATCGGCGGCCTGAACCTGTGCAACGTCAAAGTCTTTGGCGAAATGGAGTTCTGGCTGTCGCTGCTCAAGGTCGGTGCCATTGTCGCAATGATCCTCGGCGGCTTCGGCATCATGCTGTTCGGCATTCACTCGGCGGGCGAAGCACCCGCTACCGGCCTCAGCAACCTGTGGGCTCACGGTGGCTTCATGCCTAACGGCGTGGGTGGCTTGATCGCGTCCTTCGCGGTGGTGATGTTTGCGTTTGGCGGCATCGAAATCATCGGCATCACCGCCGGCGAAGCCAAGGACCCGCAGCGGGTGATCCCCAAGGCAATCAACGCCGTGCCGTTGCGTATCCTGCTGTTCTACGTGCTGACGTTGTTTGTGCTGATGGCGATCTACCCGTGGCCGCAGATCGGCAGCCAGGGCAGCCCGTTCGTGCAGATCTTCAGCAACCTGGGGATAGGCTCGGCGGCGACCATCCTTAACATTGTGGTGATCTCGGCCGCCGTCTCGGCCATCAACAGCGACATTTTCGGCGCCGGTCGCATGATGTATGGCCTGGCCCAGCAAGGGCAGGCGCCCAAGGGTTTTGCCCAACTGTCGAGCCAGGGCGTGCCGTGGATGACCGTAGTGGTGATGGGCGCCGCGTTGCTCGGCGGTGTGGTGCTCAATTACCTGATCCCGGAAAACGTGTTCCTGGTCATCGCCTCGATTGCGACCTTCGCCACGGTGTGGGTATGGCTGATGATCCTGGTCACCCAGGTGGCCATGCGTCGCTCGATGACCAGGGAACAGATTGCCGAGCTGAAATTCCCGGTGCCGTTCTGGCCCTACGCGCCAGCGGCCGCCATCGTGTTCATGCTGTTCATCTTCGGCGTGCTGGGTTACTTCCCGGACACCCAGGCCGCTCTTATGGTCGGCGCCGTGTGGATCGTCTTGCTGATCGTCGCCTATCTGCTGTGGGTCAAGCCCGCCGCCGGGCAAACGGCCAAGGTCCACTACGACCCGGCTTTGTCTCATCGATAACCTAATGGAGGCGTTGATGAAAACGCTTTGGCAACACTGCCACGTTGCAACCATGGCCCAGGGCAACTACTCGATCATCGAGGACGCCGCCATTGTTACCTCGGGCACGCTCATCGAGTGGATCGGCCCGCGTGCCGAACTGCCGGATGCGAACTACGCGACCACCCATGACCTGCAAGGGGCGTGGGTCACGCCCGGGCTGATCGACTGCCACACCCACACGGTGTTCGGCGGCAATCGCAGCGGCGAGTTCGAGCAGCGGCTGCAAGGCGTGAGCTACGCCGAGATCGCAGCGGCCGGTGGCGGTATTGCCAGCACCGTGCGCGCCACGCGTGCGGCGAGCGAAGATGAACTGTTTGCCAGCGGCCACAAGCGCCTGCGCAGTTTGCTGCGCGACGGTGTCACCACCGTCGAGATCAAGTCCGGCTACGGCCTGGACCTGGCCAGCGAGCGCAAGATTTTGCGGGTGATCCGTCGCCTCGGCGCCGAGTTGCCGGTCAGTGTGCGCAGCACCTGCCTGGCGGCGCATGCGTTGCCGCCGGAGTACGTGGACCGGGCCGATGCCTACATCGATCACATCTGCACCGAAATGCTCCCGGCGCTGGCAGCGGAAGGCCTGGTGGACGCGGTCGACGCCTTCTGTGAGTACCTGGCGTTCTCACCGGAGCAGGTGGAGCGCGTGTTCATCGCCGCCCGGAAACTTGGCTTGCCGGTAAAACTGCACGCCGAACAGTTGTCGTCCCTGCATGGCTCCAGCCTGGCGGCGCGTTACCAGGCGCTGTCGGCGGACCACCTGGAATTCATGACCGAGGAAGACGCCATCGCCATGGCCGCTTCCGGCACCGTCGCGGTGCTGCTGCCGGGCGCGTTCTACTTCCTGCGGGAAACCCAGTTGCCGCCGATGGATGCCCTGCGCAAGCACGGCGTGAAGATCGCGATCGCCAGCGACCTCAACCCGGGCACCTCGCCGGCGTTGTCGGTGCGCTTGATGCTGAACATGGCCTGCACCCTGTTCCGCATGACCCCGGAAGAAGCCCTGGCCGGCGCCACGCAACACGCGGCCACCGCCCTGGGCCTGGGCAACAGCCATGGCTCGCTGGAAGTGGGCAAGGTCGCGGATTTTGTCGCCTGGCAGATTGATCGTCCCGCCGACCTGGCCTACTGGCTGGGTGGCGAGCTGGATAAACGCGTCGTGCGCCACGGCGTCGAAGTCACCGTTTAAGGAGTACCGCTGTGGATAAGGTTCTGAACTTCAAACAAGGCCGTGTGCCGCTGCTGATCAGCATGCCCCACGCGGGCCTGCGCCTGACGCCGGCGGTGCAAGCCGGGCTGATCCCCGAGGCGCAAAGCCTGCCGGACACCGACTGGCACATTCCCACGCTGTACGACTTCGCCGAAGCGCTGGGCGCCAGCACCCTGGCGGCGGAGTATTCGCGCTTTGTCATCGACCTGAACCGGCCTTCAGACGACAAGCCGCTGTACGTTGGCGCAACCACCGGCCTGTACCCGGCGACACTGTTTGACGGTGTGCCGCTGTTCCGCGAAGGCCTGGAACCGTCCAAGGCCGAGCGCGCCACGTACCTGGAGCAGGTGTGGACGCCGTATCACCGCACCCTGCAAAACGAACTGGCCCGGCTCAAGGCCGAGTTCGGTTATGCGCTGCTGTTTGATGCGCACTCGATCCGCTCGGTGATCCCGCACCTGTTCGAAGGCAAGCTGCCGGACTTCAACCTCGGCACCTTCAACGGCGCGGCCTGCGATCCGCAGCTGGCCAGCGAACTGGAAGCCATCTGTGCCGGCCACCCGCAGTACAGCCATGTGCTCAACGGGCGCTTCAAGGGCGGGCACATCACCCGTCACTACGGCAACCCGGCCGAGAACATCCACGCCGTGCAGCTGGAGTTGGGGCAGTGCACCTACATGGAAGAGTTTGAGCCCTTCCGTTATCGCGCCGACCTGGCCGAGCCGACGCGGGTGGTGTTGAAGGAACTGCTGGAAGGGTTCCTGGCGTGGGGCAAGCGGCATTACTCCTGAGTGGCGTCGCTGCTGAGATAGCTTTCGCGAGCAAGCCNNGCTCGCGAAGAGGCCCTCAACAGCAACACACCTCCCAAGTCGTCTGTGTGCAAATCCCTGTCGCCACAGTTCGCTTTGATCAAGGTCTCGCTGGGTAAGGTGTTGGGCACGGCGCGTCAGACGCCACTCCCACAATAAAAACTGCCGAGTGAGACCGCATCGATGAAAAGACTGTTCAACCGTTGTCTGTTGATTCTCACCGGCGCCGCACTCTTGAGCGCCAACGCGATGGCTGCCGACCCGGCCTCGTGCAAGGTCGTGCGCATGGGCGTGGTCAGCTGGACCGACGTGATCGCCACCAGCGGCATGGCCGATGTGCTGCTCAATGGCCTGGGCTATGACAGCAAGCAAACCAGCGCCGTGCAGCAAATCATCTTTGCCGG
>NZ_JACAOM010000161.1:0-1182 GCF_013386245.1 Pseudomonas sp. 21615526
GCGCAGGGCGTGGAGCAGGTCGAAGGTGCCGACCTGGCTGTCGAATTGTACGGCGGTGGGGTACGAGGTATAGCGTGGCCCCGCCAGGTCGTAGCGGTGAATCAGATCAGTGTCCCAACGAATGGCGTCGAGCATGCGGGCGTTCCCCCGGATAGGCTAGTGGGCCGAGTCTAGGGGCTGGGTGGGGAAGCCATCTTGATTTGCATCAACGGGGAGCGGCGCTATGCCACATGGCGATCTAGTGGCCCATCAGCCAGTGCTGGTGCGGCCCGGGCAAGGTCCAGATGCCGAACAGCATGACCAGCAGGCCACCGGCCATCCGCACGCTGCGTTTGCGCAATAACGCGGTGACTCGATCAGCGGCTAAGCCCGTGGCCAGCAGTACCGGCCAGGTGCCAAGGCCAAACGCGAGCATCAGCACCGCACTGTCCAGCGCATTGCCCTGGCTGGCCGCCCACAGCAACGTGCTGTAGACCAACCCGCACGGCAACCAGCCCCAGAGCGCACCCAGCAGCAACGCCCGGGGCAGGCTGGACACCGGCAGCAAACGGTTGGCAACCGGCTGGATATGGCGCCACAGGCCGCGCCCGAGGCTTTCGATACGGGTCAGGCCGCTCCACCAGCCAGCCAGGTACAAGCCCATGCAGATCAGCAACAGCCCGGCGAGGATGCGCATGAGCATCGCTGCCGGACTGTTGGCCACGGCCCAGCCGGCCAGGCCGATCAGTAAGCCTGCGGTGGCGTAGCTGAGGATGCGCCCCAGGTTGTAGGCCAGCAGCAGGCGAAAGCGCCGACTGCGTTGCTCCTTGGGAATCGCCAGGGTCAGCGCGCCCATCAGGCCGCCACACATACCCAGGCAATGGCCGCCGCCCAGCAGGCCGAGGATCACCGCCGAGACCAGCAGGGGCGCCAGTTCAAGCATGGGGCGGATCTTTCGGCTTGGGCGGTTGTTCAGGGCCGTTGGCTTCCTCGACGGCCGCCAGGTGGTTCGGGTCCTGGTCATCGAACAGCACGCTGTGGGCCGGGCCATCGAGGTCGTCGTACTGGCCGCTGTCCACCGCCCAGAAGAAGATGTAAATGGCGATGGCAACGATCAACAGCGCCGCCGGGATCATCACGTAAAGAGCTGGCATCTGCACTCCATGCCCGTGCGGCTCAAGCCGGCAGCGGGCGGGTTACGGG
>NZ_JACAOM010000162.1:0-15707 GCF_013386245.1 Pseudomonas sp. 21615526
CCCCTAAGGTCTCTGAATTACCCCCCCAGAGCCCCAAGCATGGTCAAATCCCCCAACTTCGCCAAAGACTGGTTCACCGCCAAGGGCTGGAAACCGTTCGCCTTCCAAAAAGACGTATGGCACGCAGTCAAGGAAGGCCAGTCGGGACTGCTCCACGCCAGCACCGGCGCCGGGAAAACCTACGCCCTGTGGTTCGCCGCCCTCAACCGCTTCGCCATCACCGAAACCACACCCCGCAAACGCAAAGCCCCCGCCGAACCGCTGGCCGTCCTGTGGATCACCCCAATGCGCGCCCTGGCCGCCGACACCGCCCGCGCCCTTGAGGCCCCGCTCGAATCACTGAAAATCCCCTGGACCGTCGGCCTGCGCACCGGCGACACCAGCAGCAGCGAACGCGCCCGCCAAACCCGCCGTCTGCCCACCACCCTGATCACCACCCCGGAAAGCCTCACGCTGATGCTCGCCCGCGCCGACAGCCAGCCCAGCCTGTCGCACCTGCGCATGGTGGTAGTGGACGAATGGCACGAACTGATCGGCAACAAACGCGGCGTGCAATTGCAACTGGCCCTCGCCCGCCTGCGGCAATGGCACCCCGAGCTGATTGTGTGGGGCATTTCTGCAACCCTGGGTAATCAGGCCCACGCGTTGGAGGTGTTGATCCCACAAGGCGGCGGGATCAACGTCCAAGGCCAAACCACCAAACAGTTGCGAGTGGACACCCTGTTGCCACCGGTTATCGAGCGCTTTCCGTGGGCCGGCCATATCGGCCTGAAAATGCTCCCGCAAGTGGTGGCCGAAGTTGATGCCAGCAGCAGTTGCCTGGTGTTTACCAACACACGGGCACAATCGGAAATCTGGTACCAGGCCCTGCTCGACGCGCGCCCCGACTGGGCCGGAGTGATTGCCCTGCACCACGGCTCGCTGTCCCGGGAAACCAGGGACTGGGTGGAGCGAGCCCTGAAGGAGGGGCAACTGAAGGCCGTGGTGTGTACGTCGAGCCTGGACCTGGGGGTAGATTTCCTGCCGGTGGAACGGGTACTGCAGATTGGCTCCGCCAAGGGCGTAGCCCGGCTGATGCAGCGCGCAGGGCGCTCCGGCCACGCACCGGGCCGGCCGTCGCGGGTCACGCTGGTGCCAACCCACAGCCTGGAAATGATGGAAGCCGCTGCCGCGCAGGACGCCATCGCTGAACGGCGCATAGAAGCGCGCCAGTCGCCTCACAAGCCGTTGGATGTGCTGGTGCAGCATCTGGTGAGCATGGCGCTGGGCGGCGGCTTTGTGCCGGATGAGCTGCTGGCGGAGGTGCGCACCGCGTGGGCCTATCGTGACCTGAGCGCAGCAGATTGGGCCTGGGCCCTGGCTTTCGTGCGCCATGGTGGCCTGTCACTGACGGCCTACCCGGATTACCGCCGGGTCGAGCCGGACGAACACGGCATCTGGCGCGTCCCCGACGCACGCCTGGCGCGGCGCCATCGCATGAGCGTGGGTACGATCGTCAGCGACGCCAGCATCCAGCTGAAATTCTGGAGCAAAGGCGGCGGTGGCAAGACCCTGGGCAGTGTCGAGGAAGGCTTTATTGCACGACTGAAGCCAGGAGATGGTTTCCTGTTCGCCGGCCGCTTGCTGGAGTTGGTACGGGTGGAAAACATGACGGCTTATGTGAAGCGCAGCACCGCGAAAAAGGCTGCCGTGCCACGCTGGAACGGCGGGCGCATGCCTCTTTCCAACGAGCTGGCCCAGGCGGTGGTCGAGCGCTTTGATGCGGCTGCCCACGGTCACTATCTCGGCCCGGAGATGCAAGCGGTGCAACCCTTGCTGGAAACCCAGCTGCGCTGGTCCGGGCTGCCGACCCGCGATCACTTGCTGGCCGAGGCCCTCAAGTCCCGGGAGGGCTGGCATCTGTTCCTGTATCCGTTTGCCGGGCGCCAGGTGCATCTGGGGCTGGCGAGCCTGCTGGCCTGGCGCGTCAGCCGGCGGCAGGCGGTGACGTTCTCGATTGCGGTCAATGACTATGGGCTGGAACTGCTGAGTGCCACCGAAGTGGATTGGCCTGAGTTATTGGGCGGCGAACTGCTGAGCGCGGATCATCTGCTGGATGACGTGGTAGCCAGCCTGAATGCCGGTGAGCTGGCCCTGCGACGTTTTCGCGAGATCGCGCGGATCGCCGGGCTGGTGTTCGCAGGCTATCCGGGCGCGCCGAAAAGTACGCGTCAGGTCCAGGCTTCCAGCGGTTTGTTCTTTGAAGTGTTCAAGCAATATGACCCGCAGAACCTGCTGCTGACCCAGGCCGGGGAAGAAGTCCTGCGGGATGAGCTGGATATTCGTCGCCTGGAAGAGACCTTGCGCCACCTGTCTGGGTTGAAGCTGGACCTGCATCGCATCAAACGGCCTACGCCGTTGGCCTTTCCGCTGCTGGTGGAACGTTTTCGGGAAAGCCTGAGCTCGGAAAAACTCTCGGAGCGGATTGCGCGGATGGTCAAGGATCTGGAAAAAGTCGCCGATAACGGGAAGCCCTGATGCCCGCTCATTACCCGATACATCTGGCGGAAGAAGCGCTGTGGTTGCTGGCGGACAAGGCGGTGTACTGGCCTGCGAGAAAGTGCCTGCTGATCGCCGACGCGCATTTTGGCAAGGCGTCGGCCTATCGCAGCCTGGGCCAGCCAGTGCCACAGGGCACGACGACGGCCAACCTGCAGCGCCTGGACCGGTTGTTGGCGGCTTTCCCCGGCGCGCAGGTGATCTTTCTCGGCGACTTTCTCCACGGGCCCGGCTCTCACGCCAGCGGCACCCTGAACGCCCTGAGAGCCTGGCGTGAGCGTCATGCAGGCGTGGCGCTCACGCTGATTCGCGGCAACCACGACAAACGCGCTGGCGACCCGCCCGGCGATCTGAACATTGAGGTGGTGACCGAACCCTTGCTGATGGGCCCGTTTGCCTTGCAGCACGAGCCCGACCCCCATGCCAGCCACCATGTGCTGGCCGGGCACGTGCATCCGGTGTATCGCCTGCGGGGCAAGGGCCGGCAAAGCTTGCGCCTGCCGTGCTTCCTGATCGGCAACCAAGTCAGCCTGCTACCGGCGTTCGGCGCTTTTACCGGGGGTTATTCAGTGACGCAGGAAGAAGGCGGCCGGATCTTCGTGATCGGAGACCAGGAAGTATGGCCAGTGCGTTGAGCAACTGACCATTGGCGACACGTGCAGGAAGTCAGGCCACAGGGGCGGGAGGCGGTTCGTCAGGGAGAGTGGGTTCGCCAGGCTCTTCAGGCTGGTTGGGCCAGGGATCATCGGGACCTGGCTGGCCGGGAATGCCGCCTGCGGCGGGATCGGCCATCAAGGACCAGGCCATCACACCAATCTGGTTGGGTTCAAGCCGGGCGAGTTCGGCGCTGATTCGCGGATCAAGCTTCATAGGGGACTCCTCAAGCGTGGCCCGGCGCGTTGTGCACGCGTCGGGGCAGTACACCCAATAGAGTGCATGCCCGCTGACAAATTCCCTTAGCCTGTAAGACGATTCGATCAAGTGCGTGGGAGAGTGACGCCGCGCTGGCCCTGATACTTGCCGCCACGGTCCTTATAGGACACTTCGCACTCTTCGTCGGATTCGAAGAACAGCATCTGCGCCACGCCTTCGTTGGCGTAGATTTTTGCCGGCAAGGTGGTGGTGTTGGAGAACTCCAGGGTGACGTGCCCTTCCCATTCCGGCTCCAGCGGCGTCACGTTGACGATGATGCCGCAGCGCGCGTAGGTGCTTTTGCCCAGGCAGATAGTCAGGACATTACGCGGGATACGGAAGAATTCGACGGTGCGCGCCAGGGCAAAGGAGTTTGGCGGGATGATGCAGACGTCGCTCTTGACGTCGACGAAGCTTTTTTCGTCGAAGTTTTTCGGATCGACGGTTGCCGAGTTGATGTTGGTGAACACCTTGAACTCATCGGCGCAGCGTACGTCGTAGCCGTAGCTGGAAACCCCGAACGAGATCAGCCGCTCAGCGCCTTCGCCACGCATCTGGCGCTCCACGAAGGGCTCGATCATGCCGTGCTCTTGCGCCATGCGGCGAATCCACTTGTCCGATTTGATGCTCATGGCGGGTGTCCTGAATAGCGAGGTGAAAAAATTCTGTTGGGCATCTTACCGGGGCTGGCCCCGTGGTTCAAAGGGGCGGCTGTTTTTCTTGGCGCCGCGCAGCCCCTGCTGGGCGGGGCGCACCTTCAATCGTGGGGTGTTGGTGCGGTATCAGGGTGCCGCCAGTCACGAAAATAGAGAAACCTTCGGAAATACCATTGGCACGTTCCGGAAAAAGGGTTAAGGTGGCGCCACTGTGCTGCTTGTGTCACTGAGAATCTCTACACGATATGTTGAATTTCGATCCAACCATCTCCAAGAATTTTTCCTGCTCTTTGCACTCAGTCTCGGCCAGGGCTTTTCCTGAGTCGCAGTTAACTTTGTCCAAGGAGATACACCATGTCTAATCGCCAAACTGGTACCGTTAAGTGGTTCAACGATGAAAAAGGCTTCGGCTTCATCACTCCACAATCCGGTGACGACCTGTTCGTTCACTTCAAAGCTATCCAATCCGACGGCTTCAAAAGCCTGAAAGAAGGCCAACAGGTTTCTTTCATCGCTACCCGCGGTCAGAAAGGCATGCAAGCTGAAGAAGTTCAAGTTATCTAACTTGTACTGATTTAGTCGAAAAGCCCCGCCCTCAAAAGCGGGGCTTTTTTTGTGCTCGGGATTTGCCAATCACACGATGTAATTCCATGCACAAAAAAATGTGGGAGCGGGCTTGCTCGCGAAAGCGGTGAATCAGTCGCCAGATAGGCTGACTGAAACACCGTATTCGCGAGCAAGCCCGCTCCCACATTTCATCCTGCGTCGTTTATTGAAACAACGACTCACTCGACAAGCCATTCTTCTCGAGGATCTCGCGCAAGCGCTTGAGGCCCTCGACCTGGATCTGCCGCACCCGCTCACGGGTCAAGCCAATCTCCAGGCCAACATCTTCCAGGGTGCTGCTTTCGTGGCCGCGCAGCCCGAAGCGGCGAATCACCACCTCACGCTGTTTGTCCGTCAGCTCCGAAAGCCACTGGTCGATGCTTTGCGACAGATCGTCGTCCTGCAGCAACTCACATGGGTCCGTAGGACGATCATCGGTCAGGGTGTCCAGCAGGGTTTTATCCGAATCCGGACCCAGCGAGACATCGACGGAAGACACCCGCTCATTGAGACCGAGCATGCGCTTGACCTCTCCCACCGGTTTTTCCAGCAGGTTGGCGATTTCTTCAGGCGAAGGTTCATGATCGAGTTTCTGTGTCAGCTCACGCGCCGCCCGCAGGTAGACGTTGAGCTCCTTGACCACATGGATCGGCAACCGGATCGTACGGGTCTGATTCATGATCGCCCGTTCGATGGTCTGACGAATCCACCAGGTGGCGTAGGTCGAAAAGCGGAAGCCCCGCTCAGGGTCGAACTTTTCCACCGCCCGGATCAGGCCGAGATTGCCCTCTTCGATCAAGTCCAACAGGGACAGCCCACGATTGACGTAGCGCCGGGCGATTTTCACCACCAGTCGCAGGTTGCTTTCAATCATGCGCTTGCGCCCAGCCGGATCGCCCTTTTGCGACAAGCGCGCAAAATGGACTTCTTCTTCGGGAGTGAGCAGAGGGGAAAAGCCGATTTCATTGAGGTACAACTGAGTCGCGTCGAGCGCCCGTGTGTAATCAATGTACTTGTGTTGCTTTAACGCGGTGGAGTTCTTGGATTTGGTGCGAACTGAAGGTACAGCAGGTCCCTCATTCGACATCGATTCCGTATCGATGACAGTCTCCATAAGGAGAACCTCATCGTCGATGTCAAACTCCGGCGCTTCTTTACTGAGAGCCATTGTTATAGTCCTTTGGTGAGTTCGACCTCAAGCTCAAGCGACGCCTTTATCCTTGGCAACGCTGGAGCCTGTTCCTACTACGTGAGGAACAGGCTGTGCAACACATCAACGACGGGGAAGGAATTGCAGCGGATCAACAGGCTTCCCTTGGCGGCGAATCTCAAAGTGCAGTTTCACCCGGTCTGTACCAGTTGACCCCATTTCGGCAATTGTCTGTCCGACTTTGACCTGCTGCCCCTCCCGAACCAACAGCCTGCGGTTGTGACCGTAGGCACTGACGTAGGTATCGCTGTGTTTGATGATGACCAGCTCGCCGTAGCCCCGTAAACCACTCCCGGCGTACACCACTGTCCCATCAGACGCAGCTAAAACAGGCTGTCCCAAATCCCCGGCGATATCAATGCCTTTATTCAAACTACCGTTTGAAGAGAATTTTCCAATAAGGATGCCATTTGAGGGCCATCCCCAGCCGGTCGGTGCGGGCCCCGCCGGCGGCATCGGCGCAGGTGCCGGCTTGCTCGCAACGCTAGGCGCGGCGGTGCCTGCAGGCCGGGTGATGATGGTGGTCTTGCTCGAAGACGACGGCGAAGAAGCCGTGTTTGTGACTACCGCGGTCGGTGTTGAACCGGTTCGTCCATCGAAACGAATGGTCTGACCTGGATGTATCGTGTACGGCACAGGGATGTTGTTACGGGCGGCGAGCGCCTTGTAGTCCCAGCCATAACGAAAGGCGATCGAGAACATCGTATCGCCCTTGCGCACGACGTATTGGCCAGTGGTAACGGTAGGTTTCTGCGGTACCGCATTATTGCGGTCGACCACCCGCGCACCACCGGATGGCGTGCTTGAACAAGCCGCCAGCAAGGAACTCAAGACAAGGCCAATCACCAGTCGCTGAAAGCTTGTTTGACTCATACGCTGTGCAATGACCGTGAGACTCACCCGCCGCTCCCTTTGTGGTGGCTGACTATGAACGCCTGTATCAGGCTTGAAATATGACGCAAGTATAACTGGCCGTTGGGTTTTTACTGGAAACACGACTCTAAAGAAAATTTCATCATGTTTAACTCCGACGGCTGATGATGTGGACTCAACAGACCCCGCTGTAAGACACATACCCGGCAATAGAATTCAGTACGCAGGAATAATTGATCAGGCCAGCGGACCGTTGAGCAGCGGGACAAAACGCACGGCGCCGAGCACATGCCGGGAAAAGCCCTCTTCCTCGCGAATGATCAACATTAATTGTTGCACTTCGCCGGAGCCCACCGGAATCACCAGGCGCCCGCCGGGAGCCAGTTGATCGAGCAAGGCCTGGGGCACGTCGGTCGCCACCGCGGTGACGATAATGCCGTTGTATGGCGCCAGTGCCGGCCAGCCTTCCCAGCCATCGCCCCAACGGAATACCACGTTGCGCAGGTTCAACTCCACCAGGCGTTCCTTGGCCCGGTCTTGCAACACCTTGATGCGCTCCACGGAAAACACCCGCTCCACCAGCTGCGACAACACGGCCGTTTGGTAGCCAGAGCCGGTGCCGATTTCCAGCACCTTGTCCAGCGGGCCCGCCGCCAGCAGCAACTCACTCATCCGCGCCACCATATAGGGCTGGGAGATGGTCTGGTTGTGGCCGATGGGCAAGGCTGTGTCTTCATAGGCGCGGTGCGCCAGGGCTTCATCGACAAACAGATGCCGCGGGGTACGCCGGATGACTTCCAGTACCTGGGCATTGGACAGCCCTTCTTCATACAGGCGCTGGATCAATCGCTCGCGGGTGCGCTGGGAGGTCATCCCGATGCCCCGGCGCAGCAGGTCGTCTTGTTCACGAGCCATCAGCGCAGCCCCTCCAGCCAGCCATCGAGGCTACTGAAGGCATCACTGAAGGTGCGATCGAGTTGCAACGGGGTAATCGAGACATAACCTTGCATCACCGCATGAAAGTCCGTGCCCTCGCCACCGTCCTCGGCATCGCCGGCAGCGGCAATCCAGTACCCTTCCCTGCCACGCGGGTCGACCACCTTCAGCGGCGCTGCCGCACGGGCACGGTGGCCGAGGCGGGTCAGCTGGATACCGCGAATGTGGTCCAGGGGCAGATTGGGAATATTGACGTTGAGCACCGTGCGCGGCGGCAGGACCAGGGTGTCATGGGCCTCCACCAGCTTGCGGGCGAAATACGCCGCAGTCGCCAGGTTGTCCAATTGACGGGACGCAAACGAAAAAGCGAACGAGGTCCGACCGAGGAAGCGCCCTTCAAGGGCTGCCGCCACCGTACCGGAATACAGCACGTCGTCACCCAGGTTGGCGCCCAGGTTGATCCCGGAAACCACCAGGTCCGGCTCGCGGTCCAGCAGGCTGTTGATCGCCAGGTGCACGCAGTCGGTCGGCGTGCCATTCACGCTGATAAAGCCGTTGGGCAACGTCTGTGTATGCAACGGACGGTCGAGCGTCAGCGAGCTGCTGGCGCCGCTTTTGTCCTGGTCCGGGGCAACCACCACGCACTCGGCGTAATCCGCCAGCGCAGCATGAAGCGCGGCAAGGCCGGGTGCAGTGACCCCGTCGTCGTTAGATATCAGAATACGCATGGGCTGTCCGTCTGCCCCACCGGCACCAGATCTACAAGCTCGCGCACCAAGACAGTGGCGAAGCATCCAGCCGGCAGGACGAATTCCAATTGCAGAATGTCAGGTTCGGGATAATGCCACGTCAACCCGCCAATGGGCAGTCGAAGAATGCGACGTTCCTGGCTCATGCCGGCATTCACCAGCCAATCCCGCAGTTCGGCTTCACCGTCGGCAATCGCCTGTTCCAGCGCGAAGGTTGCTCCCGCCGCCGGCGAATCACCTTCGCCCCACTGCGGGCCGGTGGGATGCAGGTCGAGGATTGCCAGGCGCGGGTCGCTGCATTCAGCCTCCCCCGCCGGGAAAAAGCTGCGGCTGTCGGTAAACGCCAGCAAGTCACCGACCTGGGCGCGCTGCCAGGAACCGTCGGCCACCCGCGCCGCCAGCACTTTATTGAACAGGAAGCTGCGGGCCGTCGAGAGCAGGCGCGAACGCACATTGCGCTGCTCCGGCAAGGCCTTGCGCGCCGCCCAGTCACGGGCATCGACGACGTTGCCGCCGTTATGGCCGAAACGCTGGGCGCCGAAATAGTTGGGAATGCCTTGCCGGGCGATCAGTTGCAGGCGGGCGTCGATGGCCGCCGCATCCCCGGCAAACTGGGTCAGGCGCAAGGTAAAGCCGTTGGCCGAATGCGCGCCGCGCTGCAGCTTGCGCTTGTGACGGCCGGTCTTGAGGATCTTCAGGGTGTCGTTTTCAGCCGCGCTCAGGTCCGGGTCCGCCTTGCCCGGCAACTGCACGCTGAACCACTGGCGTGTCAGCGCCTGGCGGTCCTTGAGCCCGGCGTAGCTGACGGTACGCAACGGCACGCCCGCCGCCTTGGCAATCCGCCGCGCCGCCTCTTCGGTATTCAGGCCGCGCTTTTCCACCCACAACCACAGGTGTTCACCCTCGCCGGTCAGCGGGATATCCAGCACTTCATCCACCTGGAAGTCTTCAGCGGTGGCCTTTAGAACAGCGCTGCCCAAGGCCTCGCCATAGGCACGCGGGCCCAGCAGTTGCAGATCATTCATGCGCGCAGCAACAAGGCAACGGAGTGCACGGCAATGCCCTCTTCGCGACCGGTAAACCCGAGCTTTTCGGTGGTGGTGGCTTTTACGTTCACTTGATCCAACTCAACTTGAAGATCCGCGGCAATCAGCGCGCGCATCGTTTCGATATGCGGGGCCATCTTGGGCGCCTGGGCGACGATGGTGTTGTCGACGTTGCCGACCTTCCAGCCCTTGGCATGGATCAAGCCGACCACGTGACGCAACAGCACACGGCTGTCCGCGCCCTTGAAGGTCGGGTCGGTGTCCGGAAAGTGCTTGCCGATGTCGCCCAACGCAGCTGCGCCGAGCAAGGCATCGCTCAAGGCATGCAGCACCACGTCGCCGTCGGAATGAGCCAGCAACCCGTGGTGGTGCGCGATCCGCACGCCGCCCAGGGTGATGAAATCGCCTTCGGCGAAACGGTGCACATCATAGCCGTGGCCAATACGCATAAAAAAACGCCCCGATTTAATTCAGGGCGTGATTCTACCTACTTTTGCCTCACATTAACCGAGCAAAGCGCGCGCGTGATGGCGTAAATGGTCTTCGATGAAGCTGGCGATAAAGAAGTAGCTGTGGTCATAGCCCGGTTGCAGGCGCAGCTCCAGCGGATGGTTCGCCGCCCTGGCCGCTTGTTGCAACGCTTCAGGCTTGAGCTGCACCGCGAGGAAATCGTCGCGGTCGCCCTGGTCCACCAGCAATGGCAGCTTTTCCGAGGCTTCGCTGATCAACACGCAGGCATCCCATTCGCGCCATTTCGAGCGCTCTTCGCCGAGGTAGCGGGAGAATGCCTTCTGGCCCCACGGGCAATCCATCGGGTTGTTGATCGGCGAGAACGCCGACACCGACTGATAACGCCCCGGGTTGCGCAAGGCACACACCAGCGCGCCGTGGCCGCCCATGGAGTGGCCGCTGATCCCGCGTTTGGCCGACGCCGGGAAATGCGCCTCGACCAATGCAGGCAACTCCTGCACCACGTAGTCATGCATCCGATAGTGCTGGGCCCAAGGCTCCTGGGTGGCGTTCAGGTAGAAACCGGCGCCCAGGCCAAAGTCCCAGGCGTTGTCCGGATCACCCGGCACACCGGGGCCGCGCGGGCTGGTGTCCGGCGCAACAATGATCAACCCCAGCTCGGCTGCCATGCGTTGCGCGCCGGCCTTCTGCATGAAGTTCTCATCGGTGCAGGTTAGGCCCGATAGCCAGTACAGCACCGGCAATTTGCCGCCCTGCTCCGCTTGCGGCGGCAGGTACACGGCGAAGGTCATGTCGCAACCCAGCACGTCGGAATGATGCTTGTAGCGTTTATGCCAGCCGCCGAAGCTTTTCTGGCACGACAGGTTTTCCAGACTCATGGCCGACCTCAGAAGTGAATGACGGTGCGGATGCTCTTGCCTTCATGCATCAGGTCAAACGCCTTGTTGATATCTTCCAGGCCCATGGTGTGGGTGATGAACGTATCCAGCGGGATTTCACCGGTCTGGGCCATTTCCACATAGCTTGGCAACTCGCTGCGACCGCGCACGCCGCCGAACGCCGAACCGCGCCAGACGCGGCCGGTGACCAGCTGGAACGGACGGGTAGCAATTTCCTGGCCGGCGCCGGCCACGCCGATGATCACCGACTCGCCCCAACCTTTGTGGCAGCACTCAAGGGCCGCACGCATCAGTTGGACATTGCCGATGCACTCGAAGGAAAAGTCGACGCCGCCGTCGGTCAAATCGACGATCACGTCCTGGATCGGGCGGTCGTAGTCTTTCGGGTTGATGCAGTCGGTGGCACCCAGCTGCCTGGCGATTTCAAACTTGGCCGGGTTGATGTCGATGGCAATGATGCGGCCGGCCTTGGCTTTCACCGCGCCGATCACCGCCGACAGGCCGATGCCGCCCAGGCCGAAGATGGCCACGGTGTCGCCTGGCTTGACCTTGGCGGTGTTGATCACTGCACCGATACCGGTGGTGACACCACAGCCCAGCAGGCAGACTTTTTCCAGCGGCGCTTCTTTGGGAATCTTCGCTACGGAGATTTCCGGCAGCACGGTGTATTCGGAGAAGGTCGAAGTGCCCATGTAGTGGAAAATCGGCTGGCCCTTGTAGGAAAAGCGCGAGGTGCCATCTGGCATCAGGCCTTTACCCTGGGTGGCGCGAATCGCCTGGCAGAGGTTGGTCTTGCCCGACAGGCAGAATTTGCACTTGCCGCATTCCGGGGTGTACAGCGGGATCACGTGGTCGCCCACCGCCACCGAGGTCACGCCTTCGCCGATGGCTTCAACCACGGCGCCGCCTTCGTGGCCGAGGATCGACGGGAAAATGCCTTCCGGGTCCGCGCCCGACAGGGTGTAGGCATCGGTATGGCACACACCGGACGCCACCACCCGCAACAGCACCTCGCCCGCCTTGGGCATGGCCACATCCACTTCAACGATCTCGAGGGGTTTCTTGGCTTCGAAGGCTACGGCCGCGCGGGACTTGATCATCCGGTTTCTCCATCGGGTTAAAAACGTAAGGCCGGCAGTGTAAAACATGCTCATCTGATTAATAATCCAGACAAAAGCAAAACATTATTGCCGTACAGGGACAATCAGCATGCTGGAAAACCGCTGGGAGGGCATCGACGAGTTCGTCGCCGTGGCCGAATGCAGCCAATTCACCGCGGCCGCCGAGCGCCTGGGCGTGTCGTCGTCCCATATCAGCCGCCAGGTCGCGCGACTGGAAGAGCGCCTGCAAACACGCTTGCTGTATCGCAGCACGCGCAAGGTGACACTGACCGAAGCCGGCCAGACCTTCCTGCAACATTGCCAGCGATTGCAGGACGGTCGCGAAGAAGCCTTGCGCGCCGTGGGCGACCTGGCCAGCGAGCCCAAGGGAATGTTGCGCATGACCTGCGCAGTGGCTTACGGCGAGCGTTTTATCGTGCCGCTGGTGACGCGGTTCATGGCGCTTTATCCGCAATTGCGCGTGGACGTGGAATTGACCAACCGCCAGCTGGACCTGGTGCACGAAGGCCTGGACCTGGCGATTCGCCTCGGGCGCCTGGCGGATTCGCGCATGGTTGCCAGCCGCCTCGCGCCGCGGCGTATGTACCTGTGCGCGTCACCGTCCTACCTGGCCAGGTACGGGCGGCCACATAGCTTGTCGGAGTTAAGCCGGCATAACTGCCTGATCGGCAGCTCGGATATTTGGCAACTGGCCCAGGACGGGCGCGAATTTTCCCAGCGGGTACAGGGAAACTGGCGCTGCAACAGCGGGCAAGCGGTGCTGGATGCGGCCCTGCAAGGTGTCGGTCTTTGCCAATTGCCGGACTATTACGTGCTGGAGCATTTGCACAGCGGCGCACTGGTGTCGTTACTCGAAGCCCATCAACCGCCCAACACCGCGGTTTGGGCGCTGTACCCGCAACAACGCCACCTTTCGCCCAAGGTGCGAAAACTGGTGGACTTTCTCAAGGAGGGCCTGGGCAACCATCCCGTCTACCTGCGATAGACAGCTACCGCCCATGCAGCGCCTGAGTGCCGGTAAATAGCCTTTTTTACTGCGTAACCAGGCACCTCCATGATAACCAACGGCCCGCAACTCCAGCGCATCAGTCATTTCGTTCGCAAGGTCCTGGCGGATTTCCCCGTACCTTCGCAAATCGCCGCCCAGTTGATCCGCGAGCGGGTACAGCCCCTCAGCCAGGTCGAGTTCGACCCGGATACCACCCTCCTCGCCACCCTCGAATACAACACCGACAATCCCAATGCGGCCTTCACCGCCGTGGTGATCCAGTCGATGTCGCTGACCGAGGCCATGGTCTGCAATGCGCCCCAGCCCCCGGGCGGCATGCTCAATACCACCGGGTTTTCCACCACTGCACCTTATTTCAATATTGTCAGCGAGCTGCCGCGCTTGATGGATAACCGGATTCCGGCAATGTTCAACGAAGAGTTCATCGTCTCGGGCTGGATCCCGCCAAGGCGTTATGAGGCGCTGTATCTGCAAAGCCAGCCCCAGGTTTACGACCCGAGCACGCAGCTGCAGATTTCACCAAAAACCTTCAGGCTCATCGTTAACTCAAGCCATTTCGAACAAACCTACGACGAGGCGATCGGCAAGTTCTGGAACAACCACCGGGAAAACTACAACACCCTGATGCGCATCGCGTTCACCAAAGCCTATCTGGAACAGTTCCATGAGTTCACCCTGACCGTGGCAGAGAGACAGCTGGCGGCACGGGCGGCGGGAATCGGCATGGACAAGAACCACGACAACCTCACCCTGGAGGATTTCCAGGAGCCCTATCGCCTCGACCCAAACCTGTCCCTGCGGCTATTGCGCGTTCACAACAGCGAATCCACCGACATCCTGACCATCACCGATAACCAAAGCCAGGTGACCCTGCTCTATATCCCGGGCAACTCCTCGCCCTTCCATGGGTTCAATAACCCGGCAGACATGCGCAGTTGGCTGGTGGAAACGGCAAGGGACGCCACTCAACGCAAGGCGCTGACCCAACACTTCGACGAGGACGCCATCGACTCCGGCCTGATCTACAGCGGCGTGGAGGAGGCACTGGTGGGGATGGCGGTGTTTCCGAAGCCGGCAACCTCCCCGGGTTTGTTCAACAGCCTGCGGGCCGATAACTACTGGGATCCCGAGCAGTACATCAATAACCCGATGTATCCGGCACTGGGCAGTAACCCGTTTGAGTTCATCGCCCGGCAGATCAGGGTACGCCTTGCAAAAGTAGCGGCGCGAAGCTTTATTTCGCCCCTGGATACGCTCAAGGCCGACACCCTGGATGCCCTGGAAAAAGCCTGCATCCTGGCGGTTCCCGTGGCACTGGCCATGGGCAACGCGCTACTGGCGGAATTTTGCTTCCTGACCTCCGGCGCGACTGAAATGGTGGTGGGTGCCGACGACCTGCTGCGCGGCAAACCCCACGCGAAGGAGCGCATTGTATTCGGCGCCCTTAACGCGCTGCCGGTGGTCGCCCATGGCGTGTCCAAGGGGCTCAAGGGCCTCGAAAGCCTGCGCCCCACCCTGGGCCCGGCAGTACGCCAGGATGCGGGCCGGATCAGCGTCAGCGCCATCAACGAAACCTTCATGGCGGCCAACACCGAGACGCGCACCCTGAACCCACGGATGACTCCCGGCGGCCTGCAGACCATCCGGATTCACGGCGACCTGTACCTGACCTACAAGACCCCCAATGAATCAGGCTTCTTCGAACTGTTCGTAATGGCTCCCAACGCGCCAAACACGCTGCAATCCACCGGCCTGTATGCCATCCAGAGCGCCGACCTGAAATGGCGCACGGCCGGGCTGGCCGGCGGAGGCGCATTTCGCAATGCCTGGCAAAGGGTCTACACGCTGTTCGGCGGCCCGCAACACTCGACGTTCTACAGTGCCTACGAGATGCCACCCCCCGCACGCGAGACCGTTTCGGAGATGCTCACCGACACCAGTTCGTTTTCGGAAAACCTTGAACCCGTGGGCAGCGGTGCCCAGCCGGTGAAAGACACCCGCAAGTTGTTTTTCGAGAAAAGAACCAAGCTGTCTGAAGATGCCACGATATTCTTTGCCAACTTGTCGTTTTCACCGATGCGGCCCGTGCTTCCAAGGCTCAGCCTGAATGAATCGCAGCCGACCATCATTCAAAAACTGCTGCACGCCAGCGACGGCCTGGTGATCGGCGAAAGCCATGGAGCCCTGTCGAGCAAGGCGTTCCTGATCAACAACATGCCGCTGTTGGCCAGCGAGGGGGTCAAACGCCTCTATTTCGAGCATCTGCTGACGGATGTACACATGCCCTTGCTCAAGGCGTTCTACCGTACCCGAAGCGCGGTGATGCCCGAGGAACTCAAGGGCTTCCTCAACAACATCTACCCGCCGTTGCGCGACCGGCACTACTCGTTCGTCAACATCGTCACCGCAGCCCGTGACGCCGGGATCAAAATCCAGCCGATCGACTGCACTGTCAGCTACATGCTGCGCGACCTGCCCGATACCGCCGACAACTTGCGCCAGCGCATGATGAACTACTACGCCACCGAGGTGATTCAATGGATCCAGACCACCAAGCCGCGCCCGGGAAAATGGGTCGCACTGGTGGGTGACAGCCATACCAATACCTACAAAGGGATTCCGGGGATCGCCGAACTCACCGGCAGCATCGGCCTGCGGATCGAGGATGCAGCGGCTGGCGG
>NZ_JACAOM010000163.1:0-3990 GCF_013386245.1 Pseudomonas sp. 21615526
AGAAGTTTTCAAAGTTTCCTTTGTAACTTCAACCACTTGCGCTTCCGATCTCTCGTTAGCGGGAGGCGAATTCTACAGCGTTACACGCTGCTGTCAACACCTCTTTTTCTCCGCTTTCGACCGAGAAGATCGAAACGTTAATAGGGCCAAACAACACTGCCTTACTAACTCCTTCTGGGCTTCGATGACCTGAAGCAACTCGCTGCCGAAACCTACATAACTCTTTGTTTACCAAGGAGTTTTCCGTTTCGACTGCGCCGGAAGTGGGGCGAATTATAGACTTCCAGAATCTGCCGTCAACCCTTAATTCAGCTTTTCTATCAAATAGGCATTTCTGGCTAAAAACCGACCAACTTCCCTCCATATAGAGAGCCTCAACAACCCTCTATATAGAAGAGAAGCTTCAGATGACCCCGGCCTCCCTCAAAGCCGACACATTCGCTGGCGTCAAACCCAGCACTTGCTGCAGCACCTGATGGGTATGCTCACCCAACAGCGGAGGTGCGCTGCGGTATTCAACAGGCGTCTTGGACAGGCGCATAGGACTTGCCACCTGGGGCACAGTACCAGCCAACGCATGAGGCAACTGCATCGCCAACCCGCGCGCTTTCACCTGAGGATCGGCAAACACCTGCGCCAGGTCATTGATCGGGCCGCAAGGCACACCTACTCGCTCCAGCTGAGCCACCCATTCAGCCGTGCTCTTGAACACGGTAGCCTGACGGATCAACGGAATCAGCACCGCCCTGTTAGCCACTCGCAGCTTATTAGTAGCAAACCTAGGATCATCCGCCCACTGGGGCTGCCCAGCCACTTCGGCAAATTTGCGGAACTGCCCATCATTACCCACAGTAAGAATGAAGTCGCCATCCGCCGTAGGAAAATCCTGATAGGGAACGATATTCGGATGAGCGTTACCCAGGCGCTTTGGAGAGACGCCCGTCGTCAGGTAGTTCATCGCCTGATTAGCCAGACAAGCCACCTGCACATCCAGCAACGCCATATCGATATGCTGGCCGCCACCATCATGATCCCGGTGAGCCATGGCCGCCAGGATCGCAACTGTCGAGTAAAGCCCCGTAAGAATATCCGTCAGCGCCACGCCAACCTTAACCGGTCCGGCGCCGTCTTCACCCTCCGGGCGGCCAGTCAGGCTCATCAGCCCGCCAAGCCCCTGGATCATGAAGTCGTAGCCCGCCCGCGTCGCATAGGGCCCGGTTTGACCAAACCCGGTAATCGAGCAGTAGATCAACTCCGGATTGATCTCCTTGAGCGACTCATAGTCCAACCCATAGGCCGCCAAGCCGCCTACCTTGAAGTTCTCGATCAGAATGTCGGACTTCGCCGCCAGGTCACGCACCAGCTTCTGGCCCTCCGGCCGCGTGAAGTCGATCGTCACCGATTCCTTGTTGCGATTGGCAGACAGGTAATACGCCGCCTCAGTGGTGTTTTCCCCATACGCATCCTTGAGGAAGGGTGGCCCCCAGGCACGAGTGTCGTCGCCACTCCCGGGCCGCTCGACCTTGATCACTTCAGCGCCAAGGTCTGCAAGTATCTGCCCGGCCCAAGGGCCCGCCAGCACTCGCGACAAATCCAGTACCCGCAGGTGCGAAAGCGCGCCCATGGTCGTTCTCCTATTAATAGAACGCCTGAATACCGGTTTGCGCTCGCCCCAGGATCAATGCATGCACGTCGTGAGTACCCTCATAGGTATTCACCACTTCAAGGTTGACCAGGTGGCGGGCAATGCCGAACTCATCCGAGATGCCGTTACCACCGAGCATGTCACGCGCCATCCGGGCAATGTCGAGCGACTTGCCACACGAGTTACGCTTCATGATCGAGGTGATTTCCACAGCCGCAGTGCCCTCATCCTTCATACGACCCAACCGCAGGCATCCTTGCAGCGCCAGGGTGATTTCAGTCTGCATGTCTGCGAGCTTCTTCTGGATCAGTTGAGTAGCCGCCAAAGGCCGCCCGAACTGCTGGCGATCAAGGGTGTACTGACGCGCGGTATGCCAGCAGAACTCCGCGGCCCCCAAGGCACCCCACGAGATCCCGTAGCGTGCCGAGTTAAGGCAAGTGAACGGTCCTTTCAGGCCACGCACATCCGGGAAGATGTTCTCTTCAGGAACAAACACGTTATCCATGACGATTTCACCGGTGATCGAGGCGCGCAATCCGACCTTGCCGTGGATCGCCGGAGCACTCAGGCCTTTCCAACCCTTTTCCAGCACGAAGCCGCGAATGTCGCCCGCATCGTCCTTGCCCCACACCACGAACACATCCGCAATCGGGCTGTTGGTAATCCACATCTTGCTGCCAGTGAGGCTGTAGCCGCCATCCACTTTGCGCGCGCGGGTAATCATCGCGCCCGGGTCGGAACCATGGTTAGGCTCGGTCAGGCCAAAGCAGCCAATCCATTCACCAGAGGCCAGCTTCGGCAGGTATTTCTGCTTTTGCGCTTCGGTACCGAATTCATTGATAGGCACCATCACCAGTGAGGACTGCACACTCATCATCGAACGGTAGCCAGAGTCCACACGCTCTACTTCACGAGCGATCAGGCCATAGCTGACGTAGTTCAATCCACTGCCACCGTACTGCTCTGGAATCATCGCCCCCAGCAGGCCGGTCTCACCCATTTCGCGGAAGATCGCAGGGTCAGTCTTTTCATGGCGGAAGGCTTCGAGAACACGGGGCGCCAGCTTGTCCTGGGCGAACTGTTGGGCACTGTCGCGCACCATGCGTTCTTCTTCGGTGAGCTGTGAATCCAGCAGCAGTGGATCGATCCAGTTGAAGCTTGCCTTACCGCCCATGAGTGAGTCCTCGCGAAGTAAATCAAAAGTCGTGCATGGAGCCTAGGCCGGGCAGGCGAGGAGGGCAAACGAGGATTTTGCATAGCCTTGTGCTAATTTCTCACTCCGTAACATTCAAAAGCGGCATAGATGCTCTTTACTTGTGAGGTCACGGTACATGCGCAGAAAAATTCCCAGCACCACGGCGCTGGTCAGTTTCGAGGCTGCAGCCCGCCACGAGAGCTTTACCAAGGCGGCACAGGAGCTTTCGATCACCCAGGGCGCAATCTGCCGACAAATCGCCAGTCTTGAGGAGTTTTTAAGTGTCGAGCTGTTTCGACGCTCGCGCCGGGGCGTGAAACTGACAGAAGCAGGGCTTTCCTACAGTCGCCGGGTGGCTACGCAACTTGACGCCGTGGAACGCGACACCCTTTCGATCATGGGACAGCAGGGCACCAACGTTATTGAACTGGCGGTGGTCCCGACCTTCGGCACCCAATGGCTGATCCCACGCCTCAAGGACTTTCAGCACCAGCATCCCGAAGTCACCGTCAACCTGACCAACCGCACACGGCCTTTCCTGTTCGCCGATACCGAATTCGACGCGGCAATCTACTTTGGCGATGCCGACTGGTCCGGTACCGAATCCCACAAACTGATGGGAGAAAACCCGCTCCCTGTATGCAGCCCGCGCTTGCTGGACGGTCGCACGCACTTCACTGCACACGAAATCGCCGAACTGCCCCTGCTACAACAAACCACTCGACCCTATGCCTGGCGCCAGTGGTTCAACGCGCAACAGCTGGACATACCCCGCGACATGACAGGCCCGCGTTACGAGCTATTCTCCATGTTGTCCCAGGCAGCCATGCACGATATGGGCATTGCACTGATACCGCCGTTCCTTATTCAAAGGGAACTGAGCGATGGGCACTTGGTGATTGCCAGCCCTCAGGTACTGGCGAGCTCAAAGGCTTACTACCTGATGATTCCCGAGAGAAAGGTCGAATCAGCTTCTCTGCATGCGTTCAGAGACTGGCTGATTGATCAGTCGCATCGTTACAACCCCAATATCTAAAGGGTCTTCGTCAATTTATTAACTTTGTAGTCAACAAAATAAAATACCTACATATGTATATATATGTCGCAATTTAGAAGACCGCATCTTTTGACCCTGAAATGGCCTTTAAGC
>NZ_JACAOM010000164.1:0-6535 GCF_013386245.1 Pseudomonas sp. 21615526
CACCCATGCCCTTAAAGACGCGTTCAAAAAGACGCCGACCGGGGAAGTGGTCGCCTACACTGCGTCCGGCCCGGACGGTCGGCAATGGACCGGGCAAAACCCGATGACAGAGCAGAAAGACCTGCACCAGGTCCACTTTGAAAAGGCGGTGATCCAAAGCAGCCAGGGCCAGTCGTCTGTGGCATGCCACTACCTGGATCAGAACCATGAACCGGTAAGCATGACCCTGAAAAACCAGGTCAATGCCAGGCCTCTGGGCAGCGCATGGTCAGGCAACGAATGCACGGCAACCAACCCGGCGCTCTGTACATTTGAATAGCAGGCACGCCCGACAGTTTATGCGGCGCGCTGTTCCTTGCATCTTGCGCAACAGTCCTTTGTCATCAACAGCATTGATAGCTCCCTAACGAAAGCCCCATGCTAGAGGGCTCGCTTTACGCTTATATCATTCCGAATGATAGTTACCTTTGTTTCATTCGATTCGTGAGATAGCACCCTGCCGAGCATGATCCGCCCATCTTAAATACATTGGCGGATGCACCTCATGGAACAGTCACTCAAACATTTGCGCTATCCCTTGGCCATTTTGGCCGTGATGGTGATGAGCGCCTGCGGCAAAGCGCCCGAACAGGCAGCCGCCATGCCACCAAGCCACGTCAGCGTGGCCAAGGTGCTGGAACAACCGGTCAATGAGTGGGACGAATTCACCGGCCGGCTCGAAGCGCCGGAAACCGTGCAGATCCGTCCGCGCGTGTCGGGCCAGATCGATCAGGTCGCCTTCACCGAAGGTGCCTTGGTCAAGAAAGGCGACCTGTTGTTCCAGATCGACCCACGCCCATTCCAGGCCGAAGTGCGCCGCCTTGAAGCACAACTCGCACAAACCAAGGCCGCCGCCACCCGCAGCGATAACGAAGCCCAGCGCGGCGAACGCCTGCGCCAGAGCAATGCGATCTCCGCCGAGCTGGCCGACTCGCGCACCACCGCCGCCCAGGAAGCCCATGCGACTGTCGCCGGCATCCAGGCGCAGTTGGACCTGGCCAAGCTGAACCTGAGCTTCACCCGTGTCAGCTCGCCCATCAGCGGCCGCGTCAGCCGTGCCGAGATCACCGCCGGCAACCTGGTGACCGCCGATGTCACCGCGCTGACCAGCGTGGTGTCCACCGACAAGGTCTACGCCTACTTCGACGCCGATGAACGTGTGTACCTCAAGTACACCGAACTCGCGCGCCAGGGTCGCCGTGGCGCGACCACCCCGGTGTACCTGGGCCTGTCCAATGAAGACGGCAACCCGCACCTGGGCCAGATGAACTTCGTCGACAACCAGGTCAACCCGGCCACCGGCACCATTCGTGGTCGCGCCGTGTTTGATAACAGCAAGGGCGAATACACCCCAGGCCTGTATGCGCGCCTGAAGCTGGTAGGCAGTGGCACCTACTCCGCCGTGCTGATCAGCGACGAAGCCGTGGGCACCGACCTGGGTAAGAAATTCGTGCTGGTGATGGACGGCGACAAGCCTGCCTACCGCGCGGTGGAACTGGGTCCGAAGATCGAAGGTTTGCGCATCGTGCGCAGCGGCCTGACCAAGGACGACACGATCATCGTCAAGGGTTTGCAGCGCGTTCGCCCGGGGTCGCCGGTTGCACCGGAAACCATCCCGATGGCCAGCAAGGAAACCCTCGCCGCCTTGGCACAACAACGACAAGCGCTTGAAGCCAGCAACCTGGAGCAAGTGGCGCCGGATAAAGCCGTGCCCAAGCTCGCAAGTACAGCGACTCCACGCGGTTAAGGGATACGACTCAAGATGAATTTTTCCAAGTTCTTCATTTCGCGGCCGATCTTCGCAGCGGTGCTGTCGCTGTTGATCCTGATCGCCGGCGCGATTTCACTGTTCCAGCTGCCGATCAGTGAATACCCGGAAGTGGTACCGCCGACCGTCGTGGTCCGTGCCAACTTCCCGGGCGCCAACCCCAAGGTCATCGGTGAAACCGTGGCCGCGCCCCTGGAGCAAGCCATCACCGGCGTCGAGAACATGCTGTACATGTCCTCGCAATCGACCGCCGACGGCAAGCTGACCCTGACCATCACCTTCGCCCTGGGCACCGACCTGGACAACGCGCAGGTGCAGGTGCAGAACCGGGTAACCCGGACTCAGCCCAAACTGCCCGAGGAAGTGACGCGCATCGGTATTACCGTGGACAAGGCCTCTCCCGACCTGACCATGGTGGTGCACATCACCTCCCCCGACCAGCGCTACAACATGCTCTACCTGTCCAACTACGCGATCCTCAATATCAAGGATGAGCTGGCACGGCTGGGCGGCGTGGGTGATGTGCAGCTGTTCGGCATGGGCGATTACTCCCTGCGTGTGTGGCTGGACCCGAACAAGACCGCCTCGCGCAACCTGACCGCCACCGACGTGGTCACGGCCATTCGCGAACAGAACCGCCAGGTGGCGGCCGGTGCCTTGGGCGCGCAACCTGCGCCGAATGACACCAGCTTCCAGCTGTCGGTCAACACCCAGGGCCGACTGGTCACTGAGGAAGAGTTCGAGAATATCGTCATCCGTGCCGGCGCCAACGGCGAAATCACGCGCTTGAAGGACATTGCACGGGTTGAGCTGGGTTCCAGCCAGTACGCCCTGCGCTCGTTGATCGACAACCAGCCGGCCGTGGCGATCCCGATCTTCCAGCGCCCGGGCTCCAACGCAATCGACATCTCCAATGAAGTGCGCGCCAAGATGGCGGAGCTGAAACAGAGCTTCCCGGAGGGCATGGATTACCGCATCGCCTATGACCCTACCGTCTTCGTACGTGGCTCCATCGAGGCCGTGGTTCACACCCTGTTTGAAGCACTGATCCTGGTGGTGCTGGTGGTGATCCTGTTCCTGCAGACCTGGCGTGCGTCGATCATTCCATTGGTGGCGGTGCCGGTATCGTTGATCGGTACCTTTGCGGTGATGCACCTGTTTGGCTTCTCGCTCAACGCGCTGTCGCTGTTCGGGCTGGTGTTGGCGATCGGTATCGTGGTGGACGACGCCATCGTGGTGGTGGAGAACGTCGAACGGAACATCGAATTGGGCCTGGAACCGTTCCCGGCCACTGAAAAGGCCATGAGCGAAGTAACCGGCCCGATCATCGCGACCGCGCTGGTACTGTGTGCGGTGTTCATTCCAGCGGCATTTATCAGCGGCTTGACCGGCCAGTTCTACAAGCAGTTCGCCTTGACCATTGCGATCTCGACCGTGATCTCGGCGTTCAACTCGCTGACCCTGTCGCCCGCACTGGCAGCGGTATTGCTCAAAGGCCACAACGCGCCGAAAGACGGGTTCTCCAGGTTCCTCGACAGGATGCTGGGCGGCTGGTTGTTCAAACCGTTCAACCGCTTCTTCGACAAGGCCAGCCATGGTTACGTCGGCACGGTACGCCGGGTGATCCGCGGCAGTGGTATCGCGCTGTTCCTGTACGCCGGCCTGATGGTCCTGACCTGGATGGGCTTTGCCCACACGCCGACCGGTTTCGTACCGGCCCAGGACAAGCAATACCTGGTGGCCTTCGCGCAATTGCCGGACGCCGCGAGCCTGGACCGTACCGAAGACGTGATCAAGCGCATGTCCGACATCGCCATGAAACAGCCCGGCGTGGAAAGCGCGATCGCCTTCCCCGGCTTGTCGATCAACGGTTTTACCAACAGCCCGAACAACGGCATCGTGTTCGTGACCTTGAAGCCGTTCGATGAGCGTAAAGACCCGAGCCTGTCTGCCGGTGCGATTGCCGGTGCACTGAACGGCAAGTACAGCAGCATCCAGGAAGCCTACATGGCGATCTTCCCACCGCCGCCGGTACAGGGCCTGGGTACGATCGGCGGGTTCCGCCTGCAGGTCGAAGACCGTGGCAACCTGGGTTACGACGAGCTGTACAAAGAAGTGCAGAACATCATTACCAAGAGCCGTGGCGTGCCTGAGTTGTTCGGCCTGTTCACCAGCTACACGGTCAACGTGCCCCAGGTCGATGCTGCCATCGACCGCGAAAAGGCCAAGACCCATGGCGTGGCGATCAGCGACATCTTCGACACCCTGCAGATCTACCTGGGCTCGTTGTATGCCAACGACTTCAACCGCTTCGGGCGCACCTATCAGGTCAACGTGCAGGCTGAGCAACAGTTCCGCCAGGATGAAGACCAGATCGGCCAGCTGAAAGTGCGCAACAACAAAGGCGAGATGATTCCCCTGGCGACCTTCATCAAGGTCAGCGACACCTCGGGCCCGGACCGCGTGATGCACTACAACGGCTTCATCACCGCCGAGATCAACGGCAACGCCGCACCGGGCTACAGCTCCGGCCAGGCCCAGGCGGCGATCGAGAAACTGTTGAAAGACGAACTGCCCAACGGCATGACCTACGAGTGGACCGACCTGACCTATCAGCAAATCCTCTCGGGCAACACTGCGCTGTTCGTGTTCCCGCTCTGCGTACTGCTGGCGTTCCTGGTACTGGCCGCCCAATACGAAAGCTGGAGCCTGCCACTGGCGGTGATCCTGATCGTACCGATGACCCTGCTGTCGGCCATCACCGGGGTGATTATCTCTGGCGGCGACAACAACATCTTTACCCAGATCGGCCTGATCGTCCTGGTGGGCCTGGCCTGTAAGAACGCGATTCTGATCGTCGAGTTCGCCAAGGATAAACAGCAGGAAGGCCTCGATCCGCTCGCTGCGGTACTGGAAGCCTGCCGTCTGCGTCTGCGGCCGATCCTGATGACCTCGTTCGCCTTCATCATGGGTGTAGTGCCTCTGGTGATGTCCAGCGGTGCCGGTGCCGAGATGCGCCATGCCATGGGTGTGGCGGTGTTCTCCGGGATGATCGGCGTGACCTTCTTCGGTCTGCTGCTGACGCCAGTGTTCTATGTACTGATCCGCCGGTTTGTTGAACGCGGTGAAGCGCGCAAAGCGGCCAAGGCCTTGAAGCTGGAGACACAGCAATGAGCGTGAAAGTATTTTTGCCGAGCTTGCTGGTACTGGCGCTGAGCGCCTGTGCCGTGGGCCCGGACTATAAAACCCAGCCACTGGAGGCGGCCAACGTAACGGCCGCCGCCGACGCCAAGCAATACGACCACGGTAAGTTCGAAGGCATCTGGTGGCAGCAGTTCGAGGACCCGACCCTTAACCAGCTGGTGACTCAATCCCTGCAAGGCAACCGTGACCTGCGGGTGGCATTTGCCCGCCTGCGGGCGGCCCGGGCGATTCGTGACGACGCCGCCAATGACGTGATGCCGGTGATCACCAGCCGTGTCAGCAGCGATGTGGGCAAAGGCCAGATCCCCGGCCAGACCACCCAACGTGTCAACAGCGAGCGTTATGACCTGGGCCTGGACATGGCCTGGGAAGTGGACTTGTTCGGCCGCATCCGCCGCAACCTGGAGGCCAGCGACGCTGACCAACAGGTTGCCGAAGCTGACTTGTATCAGCTGCAAGTGACGATGATTGCCGAGTTGGTGGACGCTTACGGTCAACTGCGGGGCGCGCAACTGCGCGAGAAAATCGCGGTGGCCAACCTGAAGAACCAGGAAGACTCACGCGGTATCACGGTCAGCCTGCGGGATGCCGGTGTGGGCGATCAGCTCGATGTGGTGCGGGCCGATGCGCGTCTGGCGGCTGTAGAAGCCAGTGTGCCGCAGCTGCAGGCCGAGGAAGTTCGCGAGCGTAATCGTATCGCTACCCTGCTCGGTGAGCGGCCGGACAAGTTGAGCGTGGATTTGAGCCCGAAAGATTTGCCGGCGATTGCCAAGGCGTTGCCGATTGGTGATCCGGGGCAGCTGCTGCAACGTCGTCCGGATATTCTCAGTGCCGAGCGTAAGTTGGCAGCGGCCACGGCGCGGATTGGGGTGGCCAAGGCTGATCTGTTTCCGCGGGTGAGCCTCAGTGGGTTCCTCGGGTTTACCGCTGGGCGGGGTTCGCAGATTGGGTCGGCGGCGGCGAATGCCTGGTCGCTGGGTCCGAGCATTACCTGGGCGGCGTTTGACCTGGGCAGTGTGCGGGCAAGGTTGCGTGGTGCGGATGCCGAGGCGGATGGCGCCCTGGCGACTTATGAGCAGCAGGTGTTGCTGGCGCTGGAAGAATCGGAGAATGCCTTCAGTGATTACGGCAAACGCCAGCAGCGGTTGGTCTCGCTGATTCGTCAGAGTGAGTCGAGCCGGGCTGCTGCGGATCTGGCGGAGATTCGTTACCGCGAAGGGACGGTGGACTTCCTGGTGTTGCTGGACGCGCAGCGTGAGCGTTTGGCCGCCGAGGACTCCCAGGCTCAGGCCGAAGTGGATCTGTATCGTGGGATCGTCGCGATCTACAAGGCGTTGGGCGGTGGGTGGCAGCCGAGTACCACGATTGCCAGTGCCAAGTGATTTGACTTAAAGAGCTCCTTTGGTTGGTCGCATCCAGCCAATTTTTAGCCCCGTGCCGTCATTCGGTCGCGGGGCTTTTTTTTGCTCGCTTGTGGTGTGTGCATATCCGTTATTTCGGTCAGGGCTGCTATTGGTTCCGCTC
>NZ_JACAOM010000165.1:0-3021 GCF_013386245.1 Pseudomonas sp. 21615526
TAATTCAGCTTTTCTATCAATCCATCCCGACAATCACGGAATTCGTCTATATAGGAAGGAACCGTTAACTAATTGAGCAATATATTGCCCAACGCTCAACAGTTAAGCATCATAGCCACTCGGTTTCTTTCAATACGACCTCGGACGAATACCCTCAATGACCACTTCCCCGCGTAGCCTGGCTTCGACACTGTTTCCGGTCGGCCTGCTACTCATTGCCATGGCCTCTATTCAATCAGGCGCCTCACTCGCCAAAAGCATGTTCCCCATCGTGGGCGCCCAGGGCACCACCACCCTGCGCCTGATTTTCGCCAGTGTGATCATGCTGCTCCTTTTACGCCCATGGCGCGCCAAGCTGACAGCCAAGTCGTTGCAGACGGTGATCGTCTACGGGATGGCGCTGGGGGGAATGAACTTCCTCTTCTATATGTCGCTGCGCACCGTTCCGCTGGGAATTGCAGTAGCCCTCGAATTCACCGGCCCACTGGCAGTAGCCATCTACGCTTCGCGACGCGCCGTAGACTTTCTCTGGATAGCCTTGGCGATTGTCGGACTTCTGCTATTGATCCCAGTGGGCGAAGCCAGCAGCGGCCTTGACCTCACAGGCGCCGCCTATGCACTCGGCGCAGGTGCGTGCTGGGCACTCTACATTCTGTTTGGCCAAAAGGCCGGCGCCGACAATGGCGTTCAGACTGCGGCCCTCGGCGTAATGATTGCAGCGTTGTTTGTTGCACCGATAGGTATCGTCCACGCGGGCGCCGCACTCCTCACACCCTCGCTGATCCCGATCGCCATTGGTGTCGCGGTTTTATCCACCGCCCTGCCCTACACCCTGGAGATGGTCGCCCTGACTCGCCTGCCAGCCCGCACATTCGGAACCCTGATGAGCATCGAACCCGCGTTCGGCGCCCTGTCCGGGCTGTTTTTCCTTCAAGAGCACTTGTCCCTGGCGCAATGGCTGGCCATCACCTGCATTATCCTGGCCTCGGTGGGTGCAACCCTGACCATGCGTAACGAATCAAAACCACTCGTTCCAGCCGATTGATTCAGGATTTGACGTAGCTATGGCATTTGCCGCTCAATTAGGCCATGTTTAGGTCGTAACCCAGTGTCATTCATGGAGATTTTCGATAAGGACATCATGAACGCTACACTCGAGAGCGAGCAAAGCCAGCTTCGTGCACTTAAGCGAGGCGGCTATTAAGGATAGTAATGAAGCGAATTTTGATGCTGTTCATGATTGTGGCAATCGCAGGTTGTGCCGCGACCACCAAGACCGAAGTAAAACGGGGAAAGAAGGGCCTGCATATCAACTGCTCAGGCCTGTCCTCTTCCTGGGACCAGTGCTACGCCAGTGCAGCTAATTCGTGTGGCGCCAAAGGCTATAAAGTCATCGCCAAGTCGGGGGACAACGCCGAAGACCCAGGCGACTACCCGTTCGGTCTTAACCCCGCCGGCTACACAAGCCGAAGCATGATTGTCATCTGCAAGTAACTGTCGATGACCTCACAGCCTCGACAGCTGCTGGCTGAGCACCTCGTAGTTCGATGACAGGACCTGTGCCTGCACCTGCGGGTCGACCATCATCCGCGCCACCACCAGGGCGCCGATGCATTGCGACAGAATCGACCACGCCAGGGCCTCGCTGCCCAGTGTTGCTGCCCACCCCACCTGCAATCGGCAAATCCAGTCCTGCGCCTGTTGACGAACGGCCACATCAGATCGCGCAATCTCCGCCCCCAGGCTCGGCAACGCACATCCGGCTTCGGATTGCTCCACATGGGCCATGCTCAGGTAGAACTTCAAACAG
Source organism: Pseudomonas sp. 21615526 (assembly GCF_013386245.1). Lineage (NCBI taxonomy): Bacteria > Pseudomonadati > Pseudomonadota > Gammaproteobacteria > Pseudomonadales > Pseudomonadaceae > Pseudomonas > Pseudomonas sp. 21615526. The sequence continues at coordinate 1,811 of NZ_JACAOM010000165.1, forward strand.
CGATCCAGCCGCTCACGGCTTTGCACCCCGTCGCCATTCAATCGCTCAAGGCTGTGGCTCAATTCACGCTCGACAATCGAACTGAACAATTCATCCTTCGAAGCGAAGTGGCTATAAAACGCACCGCCACTCAAGCCAATGGCCTTCATCAAGCCATCCACCCCGACACTGGCAAAACCCTCTTTCTTCGCCAGTGCCGCACTGCTGTTCAGAAGCTTTTCCCTGGTTTGCTGCTTGTGACTAGCCGAATATCGCATCGCTTCCTCCACTGTGCTGTCAGCTTGACGCCTGCTGGATCGTAGCATAACGTTCGTTTGGCAAACGATCGTTTACTAAAGGATCTCCCATGACGAACAACAAGAAAATCGTACTGGTAGTGGGTGCCGGCGATGCCACAGGTGGTGCCATCGCCAAGCGTTTCGCCCGTGAGGGTTACGTCGCCTGCGTCACCCGGCGCAGCGCCGATAAACTGCAACCCTTGGTGGATAGCATCCACGCAGCAGGTGGCGAGGCGCATGGCTTTGCCTGCGATGCCCGCAAGGAAGAAGACGTTATCGCGCTGATCGAACGGATTGAAACCGAACTGGGCCCCATCGAAGCCTTCGTGTTCAACATCGGCGCCAATGTGCCGTGCAGCATCCTGGAAGAAACCGCCCGCAAGTACTTCAAGATTTGGGAGATGGCCTGTTTCTCAGGCTTCCTCAACGCGCGGGAAGTGGCCAAGCGCATGGTCACCCGTAACCGCGGCACCATCCTGTTTACCGGTGCCACGGCCGGGTTGCGTGGAGCCGCCGGCTTTGCCGCGTTCGCTGGAGCTAAACACGGGATCCGTGCACTGGCGCAAAGCATGGCTCGCGAACTGGGCCCACGGAATATCCACGTCGCCCACGTCGTCGTGGATGGCGCCATCGACACCGACTTCATCCGCGACAACTTCCCGCAAAAATACGCCCTCAAGGATCAGGACGGCATTCTCAATCCGGACCACATCGCCGATAACTATTGGTACCTGCACAGCCAGCCCCGGGACGCCTGGACCTTCGAGCTGGACCTGCGCCCCTGGAATGAACCCTGGTAAGCACGCCCCATAACAATAAACTGCGAGTATCCAGCATGAGTAAAACAGTAGAATTTTTCTTCGACCTCGGCAGCCCTGCCACCTATCTGGCCTATACCCAACTTCCAGGCCTGTGCGCTGCAACCGGCACCCA
>NZ_JACAOM010000017.1:0-19240 GCF_013386245.1 Pseudomonas sp. 21615526
CCAGAAGCAGCCGCCGGCGAGCAGGGCGGTTTCGGTCGGGTTGGTCATGGTCTGTGCTTCCCCTTGTTGGATACCTCGCTAGTTATGGGGGCAGGTTGGACGATTCCAAGGTCGAGGGGCGCGCCTTCGATCGGCTTCGTCCGCGTTGCCCGCAGCGCCATCAACAGCGCCAACACGGGTGCCAGGGTAAACAGCGCGAACAGCCAGCGCGCGGCATGGGCGATGCCGCCATTGCCGGCCACTTCATTGATGCCCGCCATGTTCGAGATCACCCCCGCCAGCGCCGCGCCCATGGCCATGGCGAACAGTTGCAGGGTGGTGATCGACGAAGCGGCCGTGTCCTTGTCCTGTTCCGAAGCCACTTGCAGGATGCGCGTCAGCAGGTGCGGCCAACCCAGGCCGATGCCGAACCCCACCAGGAACAGCCCCAGGCAGATAGGGGTCAGCAATGTCCATTCGCCTTGGCTGGCGATGGGCGTAGTGATCGCCAGCATCATCAAGCCCGCCACGATAAACAATGGCCCCGCGATGATGGCGCGATGTGGACCGCGGCCGGTCCAGCCGGAGCTGATGATTTCCGAGACCGTCCAGCCGGCCGCCATCAGCGCGGCCATGTAACCGGCGATCAGCGGCGACTGGCCATGCAAGTGCTGCAGAAAGTACGGCATGAAGATCTCGCTGCTCATGCCGATCACCAACAGGCAGGTGGTCGCATAAAGCGCGCAGAGCGGGGTGCTGAACTTCAATGCATCCCGGGGCAAAAGACGCACGGTGGCGCTGGACTCCTTGCGGATCAACAGCACCACCAGCACGGCGCAGATGGCGATACCCAACAGGTTCCAGCTCGGCAGCGCCGAGACGCTGCCGGCACACACCGCCAGCACCGCGCCCGCCAGCAGCACCAGTTGCGGCACCGGCAAACGGACGGTGGCGGTCGCCGTGGTGTCGCGCGGGGGCAGGGCGCGGCTGGTGAGTACCATGTACGCCAGGCTCACCGGCACCATCGAGCCGAAGGCCAGGCGCCACGCGTCCATCTCGGCAAACACACCACCCACCGCCGGCCCGACGAGCGTCGCCACGCCCCACATCCCCGACACCAGTGCCATTGCGCGCGGCCACAGGCGCTCTTCGAACACCAGTTGGATCATCGAGTAACACAGGGCCAGCAAGACCCCGCCGCCCAGTCCCTGGATGGAGCGCCCCGCGAGCATCACCGGCATGTTCGGCGCCAGGGCACAGATCAGCACGCCTACCATGAACACCAGTGTGGCCAGCGCATACGCCAGCCGTGGACCGGTGCGTTGCAACAGCTTGGAGGTGAGGGCGGAACCGAGGATCGAGGCCACCACGTACAGTGTGGTGCTCCACGCATAAAGCGCCAGGCCGCCGATTTCGGCCACCACCGACGGCAGGATGGTGGTGGCGATGTAGGTGTTGGTGGCATACAGCGCGATGCCGCCTGAAAGGGCAATGGAGCGGGTGGCGTTCTTGCCGCTAAGCAACTCGCCCCAACTGCTGTCTTGGGTTTGCATCAACGATTCCTTGTAATGCGTTCGCGGTATGGAAGCCGGCGAAGGGCTAAGCGTCAGGCTTGAGGTAATTAACCAAGCAATTGCTTTTAATATTGCGTTGAGGCGAATTATTTTGCAAGGAATGACTTGTCAGGTGGCTGAGTCGCTATGGCAGTCGAGGCGGAGCGTGAGACGCGCGGTTTCCCACGGCCGGCAGCACTTCACACCATCAGTTTCCGGCTGAACTTGGTTTCCATCACGATATGCGAAGCGGTGTGCGCCACCCCTTTGATCATGTTGATCCTGATGAGCTCGGCATTGAGTTCGCTCAGGGTGGCGGTGGCCAGGTGAATGATGAAATCGGACTCCCCCGAGACCGCGTAAACGGCCTGCACCGCTTCCATCCTGCGCAGCGAGGTCATCACATCGGTGTAGCTCTTGTTGGTGCAGGAGGTCATGGTAAAGCAGGTCACCGTCTGCTGAAGCCGGTCCTGGTCGATGCGCACGCTGTAGCCGGTGATGACGCCGGCCTTTTCCAGGCGGGTAATCCGCTCCTGCACCGCAGAGCGCGAGACCCCGAGCTTGCGGGCCAATGACGCGGTGGGTTCGCGTGCGTTGGCTTGCAGCAGGCCAAGCAATTGCCTGTCCTTGTCGGTGAGGTTAAACAGTGGACCGGGATTCTGCGTATCCATGGACACGTCCTTGACCCTCGCTGGGGTTCAGTTTTTATGAGTCGCCCTGTGTTGCGAGCGCTTTTCCTGAAACATATCCATCATTTTCAGGCCGGCGTAAACCGTTTGTGCGGCCGCCGGGCCCAAGGGGCCGCCATTCCATTCCAGGCCGTAGGCATCGAACAGGCGGTAGCGATCGGTTTCGCCGCAGATCGCCTCGGCGATGACGCGTGCGCCGATCGGCGCGGTGTTCATACCATGGCCACCAAATGATGTACACGCCCACAATCCCTGCCCCAGCGGGCCAATGTGCGGCATCTTGTGCCGCGCATAACCCATCAACCCGGACCAGGCCTTGTCGATCCTGATGCCGCGCAATTGTGGATAAACGTCGAGGATATCCTGCGTCAGCAATTGCCCCAGGCGTTTCTCATCCTGCAGGTTGCGCGTGGTAATGCGGCCGCCCCAGAGCAGGCGGTCGCCCTCGACGATGCGGTAATAGTCCGAGGCCCGGCGGTTATCGCCCACGGCATCGGAGGTACAGACCGCCTCGGCCAGGCGATCGCCCAGGTGCTCGGTCAGCACTGCATAGGTCGCGATGGGCAGGAAGGCGCGGCGTAATTTGCCGAACTCAGGCCCCCCATAGCCGCCGCAGCAGTACACCACGTGGGCACAATCGACAGTGCCCTGATCGGTGATGACCCGGTGTCGCCCGTTGCGGCTTTCGACGGCGGTCATGGGCGAGCGTTCATGGATTTTGCCACCACTTTGCTCGATCAGTCGGGCCAGGCCGAGGCAATAGTTCAAGGGGTGGAAGTGAAAGCCATGGTTGTCGCGCAGCGCCTGGAAATACCGCTCGGTCTTGAGCTTTTCGCGCACCGCCTGGCGATCCAGGTAGTCGAGGTGAAAGTCGAAATCCGCGGCCATTTTGTCCCGCACACGCTGCAGGTTGTCGCCATCCTCGTAGCGCACCACACTCAGTTTCCCCGGGGTTGGCGTGCAGCCGGGCAACTGATGACCGGCGATCATGCCCCGAACAATCTCGACGCCTTCAAGCGACAGTTTGAACAGCGCGGCGGCCGTCGGTTTGCCGCAGCGTCGCTCGATGGCGGCCAACCCTTCGGACCAGCCCTGGAGCACGAAGCCACCGTTGCGCCCCGACGCTCCCCAGGCCACGCGACCGGCATCCAGCAGCACCACCGACTGCCCGCGGGAGACCAGCTCCCACGCCGTGCTCAGCCCCGCCAGCCCGGCGCCGATCACGCACACATCGGCCCGGGCGTTGCCACACAGCGCCTGGCGTTCAGTCGTGTCGCGCATCGTGGCGGTGTAGTAATTGTTGTTATAGGTGTACATGAAGTCGGTCGTCCTTTTTTCGCGGCGCAGGCATACAGCGCGCCGCGTCGAGGACGGGGCGCCTGTACGGCCTGTGGGGTTTTTTACTGCACCTGGGTGAGGTCGGCGCCGTACCATTTCTCTGACAATTGCTTGAGCGTGCCATCGGCTTTCATGTCGGCGACGATCTTGGTCAGCGCGCTGTTGAACGCCTCATCGCCCTTGTCCACGGCGATGGCCAGGGGTTCGTAGTAGGCGGGTTTGCCTTCCACCCTGACGATGGGGTAGCCATTCTTGACGGCGGCGACGATGGTGGGCAGGGCGGACAGGGTTGCGTTCAGGCGCACCCCGTCTCCCATGCGCAGGTCATCCAGCGGGCCCATGCTGTCGCCGTACGTGCGAACTTCGCCGGGGGTGACTTCGTAAGTGAACGGCGGCACATCGGCGGCGTCGATCTTCAGGCGGCGGTTGATATAGTCCTCCGAAGTCGTACCGGCTTCGACGCCGATGATCTTGCCGTTCAGGTCCGCCACTTTGGTCTCGGCCGCGTCCTTGTGCACCGCGAATACATACGGCGTGTAGTAGTAGATCGCGGGGAAGTCGAGCACCCGGGTGCGCTCGGTGGTAGGCGTCATGGAGCCGACCGACAGGTCCCAGCGGCTCGACCAGCGCCCGGCGGTGATGATCCCGTATTCGGGCGTCACGAAGTCGACTTTGCTGCCCAGGCGTTTGCCGATTTCGCTGGCGACGTCGATATCGAAGCCTTGCAGCTTATTGTCCGGGCCCAGGAACGATTGCGGTGGCCAGTTGGCCGACGTGGCCACCTTGACCACCTTGGTTTCATGGATGCGGTCGAGGGTCGAGCCCGCCCAGGCCGCACCTGTGAGGCTGGTGAGGGCGGTGGCGACAGCGGCTGCGGTGAAGAAGCGAGTGAACGAGATCATGGGTAAGCCTCCAGTATCTTGAGTGCGGTGCCTGTTGTTTTTATCGGTGACTTCGCAAGGTTCGACGGTGCTGCTCAGTGGCTGAGAATCTGCGACAGGAATTCCCGGGCACGCTCGTGCTGCGGGTTGTCAAAAAACTCGGTGGGTTTGGCTTGCTCGATGATGCAGCCCTGGTCCATGAAGATGATCCGGTCGGCCACCCGCCGCGCGAATCCCATCTCGTGGGTGACGCAGACCATGGTGATGCCGTCCTGGGCCAGTTCGCCCATCACGTCCAGCACTTCCTTGACCATCTCGGGGTCAAGGGCCGACGTGGGCTCGTCGAACAGCATGATGCGCGGGCGCATGCACAAGGCCCGGGCAATGGCGACGCGCTGCTGCTGGCCGCCCGAGAGCTGGCTGGGGTATTTGTCGGCCTGGTTCCCGATGCGCACCCGATCCAGGTATTCATAGGCCAGTTCGCGGGCCTGGGGCTCGCTGAGCTTGCTCACCAGACGCGGTCCCACCATGAGGTTCTCCAGCACCGTCATGTGCGGGAACAGGTTGAACTGCTGGAACACCATGCCGACCTGGCGCCTTATGCCCGCCACGCAGGCGGCATCACGGGTCAACTCGGTGCCCTCGATGAACACGTGGCCTTTCTGGAAGTCTTCCAGCAGGTTCAGGCAGCGAATCAACGTGGACTTGCCGGAGCCCGACGGCCCGCAGACCACCACGATTTCACCGCTGGCAATGTGCAGGTCGATGCCCTTGAGCACATAAAAATCGCCATACCATTTATGCATGTCCTGGATCGATATCGCAGGGTATGGAGCCGGGACTATTGAGGGCTGATTCATCGTCATGCTCCTGGTTCAGCGATGGGCGCGGTTGAAGTGCTTTTCCAGGCGGGCCTGGACGGTTTCCAGCACGATCGACAGCAGCCAATACAGCACGGCGGCGGTGATCAGCATTTCCAGGTGCCGGAACTCGGCGCGTCCCTGGGTTCGTGCCAGGAACATCAGCTCCCAGACGCCGATCACCGACACCAGCGAACTGTCCTTGAGCATCGAGATGAACTGGTTGCCCGTTGGCGGAATGATCAAGCGCATGGACTGCGGGAGAATCACCCGGGTCATCGTCTGGAACGGGTTCAGGCCAATCGCCCGCGAGGCTTCCCACTGGCCCCGCGAGATGCTGCTGATACCGGCGCGGAAGATCTCCGTCATGTAGGCGCCATAACACAGCGAGAGCGCCAGGATCCCGGCTGGAACCGCCCCGACCACATAACCCAGCTGAGGGATGCCCAGGTAAATCAGATAGATCTGGATCAGCAGCGGGACGCCGCGGAAAAACGAGGTGTAGAAGCTCGCAATCGCAATCGCGAAGCCGTTGGAAGACAAGCGCGCGGTGGCGCCCAGCAGCGCCAGGACGAACGCAATCGCAATCGAAATCGCCGACACGTAGACGGTGGTGAACACCCCCTGGGTGATCATGAAGCCGATTTTGGTCGCGATGAAACTGTAGGAAAGGTTGAAGGTGTCGAAGAACAACAGGAACAGCACCAGCAACTCGCACCAGACCGTGATGATCTGCGCGCGCAAGGGAAAGCGGCCAAGGATGAACAGGTTCAGCACCACCGTCAGGGTGAGCGTGCCGCCCACTGCAATGTCACGCGCCAGTGGTGCCTTCAGGTCGAGAACGATGGGGCCCATCAAGTGGGAGAGGCGGCCTTCACCGACGCCGCAGGCGAGCGTGATGATGAAAATCACCACGGCCATCGCGCCCATGAATACCGCGCTGTCCGTCATGCGGGTCTTGACGATATGGTCTCTGTACATGGCTTACACGCCCCGGGGTGAGCCCCTTTATTGTTGTAAGCCCATTATGGGTTGACGAAATGCCGGGCGGCACCCTGCGCAATGTTGGGATTTGCGGTTTTTATTGGCGTATGAGGGGATGGGAGCCGTACATATGCCGGGCGGAGTCATCAAGCTTTCGCCAGCAATCATTTCGCGCCAGACTCATGGGCATTCATCGCCCCAAGGTAGCCACCATGATTTCCCATGTGTTTTTAGGTACAGGTGATTTTGATCGGGCTTTTGCTTTCTATTCGAAGGTGATGGCTGAGTTGGGCCTCAGGTTGAAATTTTGCGATGCGGATAAACCGTGGGCCGGTTGGGTGGCTGAAACCGAACCTCGCCCGATCTTCGTCATTGGGGCGCCATTTGATGGCAAACCGAGTGCACCTGGGAATGGGCAGATGGTGGGGCTACTTGCACCCAGTCGGGAAGCGGTTAGAAGAAGTTATACAGCGGCGTTGGCGCTCGGCGGGATATGTGAAGGAGAGCCTGGATTAAGGCCTCACTACCACCCCGATTATTACGGCGCGTATTTTCGAGATACTGATGGCAACAAGCTGTGCGTGTGCTGCCATGATCCACAAGCAAATTACCCTCGGTGAGGGTGAGTTGAACGAGCAAAAGCTGAGGCTGGGATTTCGCATAGGCCAGGACGCTACGCAGCAGTTTGTTTCCGATGCCTTTCTGGAACGTACATTCCGAAGAGCGTCGACCCGAAGCAGCCTCTCAACACGTTTTGTGAGGACCCGTCGCCAACGTCTGCCATGTGAGTCCGAGCTGCATCAATTTCCCCACAGCAAAAGGTTCACCAGGTTCGGCAAACCCAGAAAGTAAATCCCGCTCTCCGCCGAAATTCCGGGCGCGCCGTCCATTGGCACTCCTGATTCAGCAAGCACTCACCCTGTGGCGAGGGAGCTTGCTCCCGCTGGGCTGCAAAGCAGCCCTGAACCCTGCAATCGATATCGACCTGAAGGAACACCAGTGCCTGTTTTGGGGCCGCTTCGCAGCCCAGCGGGAGCAAGCTCCCTCGCCACAGGTTGTCGGCTGCCCTTACGCTTGCGGTATTGGTCAGACGGTTACCGTTCTGCCACCTGCGCTGAGTGCTTTCGCCCCATTTTCGCGCACGGTACAGCGTGTTTTGCACGACGTCCCGCCTATCCAGCGGGCCCGACAACAGCGGTCCGTTTCTTGCTAGAGCCAGCTTAATCAATGACATGGCATTTTGCCGTCAATCATTTCAAAGCTTGATTCGCTGTTGAGGCGAGTGGTTCTAGGAGTAGTCGGACATGCAAAGTGTGTTGTCGCCAGGTATCCGCCTGCTCGGACGTTTTGGATTCGCGCGCAAGTTCCAGATCCTGTTTTTCCTGTTCATGCTGCCCCTGGCGGGCAGCCTGTGGATGATCGCGCAGGAGTACCGCACCAAGCTGACGGTGATTTCCAATGAGCAATCCGGGGTGCGCGAACTGCTGGCGCTGGATGCCCTGGACGCCCAACTGACCGCCCAGCGCAACCTGGCGGCGCGCTGGAAAGCTGCCGACATCCTCCACGACCAGACACCCGCGGCCAAGGCGGCCATGACTGCGGTCGATACCAATTTCCCGCTGATCCTGCAAAGCGTGCAGGCCCTGGGCGAGGCCCTCAAAGCCCAGAACGCCCGCCCGGATACCCTTGCACGTTTTGAGGCATTGCAAGCCTCGGTCACGGGCATGGATTCCCAATCCCTGCGCACCGTGGGCTGGTGGCCGGATGGTTATGACCGCTTCACGTCTGCGCTGAGCGCGATGCAAACCCTGCGCGAACAGATCACCATGGACACCGGGTTGATCCTCGATCCGTGGCTTGAAACCTATTTGCTGATGCAGATTTCCACCCAGCAAACCCCCGACCTGATCGAGCGTATCGGGCGTATGGCGAGCGTCGGGCAGTCATCCATCGCATCGGGGCAGTTCACCCTGCAAAGCCGTTTGCAGATGCGTGATTTGCGCGGTCGCATCGGCGATGCAAGGGACCAGTTGGTCAAGGCCGCCGCATCCCTCAAGGCCAAGCAATACCCGGGGCTGCAAACCTGGATCGCGCAATACGACGACAGCTTGCAACTGCTGGACAACGAGCTGAAGACCCTGGACGAAGGCGTGTTCGGCGGCACCATCAAGCTCGATACCACCGGCTTCGAACGCAGTGTGGATGGCATGCTCGGTACCCTCGGCGCGTTGCGTAAACAGTCGCTGACCTCGCTGGACGCGCGCCTGGGTTACTACCGCGACAGCTCGCTCAAGCAATTCATCCCGGTGGCGGTGACGTTCAGCGTGCTGGCGCTGGCAGCCCTGTACCTGTTCGTGTGCTTGCAGGCATCGATTCGCCGCAGTGCCAGCGGCATCACCACCCTGGCCGAATCCCTGCGCGACGGTAATCTGTGCGTTGAAGTGGCGGTGGAAGGGCGCGATGAACTGGCGGCCATCAGCACGGCGCTCAACGTGGCGGTGGTGCAGTTGCGCACCAGCCTGCTGGGGGTCAATCACGAGACGCAGCAGTTGGGCTCTGCGGTGCTGACACTCAATTCGCAATCGGGCAGCACGCTGACCGAAGTGGAAGACCAGCAACAGCAGATCAGCCAGATTGCAGCGGCCGCCACACAGTTGGCCGCGACCTCCATGGGCGTCGCCAAGAGCTGCGAGCAGGCCTCCGGCAGCGCGCAGAAAACCCGGCAGATTGCCGAAGACAGCAGCCGCGACAGCCAGCGCACCACCGCGAGTATCCAGCAACTCAACCAGCGCTTGACCGACACCTCCGATGCATTGGAGCGCGTCAGCCAGCAGGGCCAGCAGATCCAGTCGGTGGTTGACACCATTCGGGGTATCGCCGAGCAGACCAACCTGCTGGCGCTGAACGCTGCCATCGAGGCTGCGCGGGCCGGTGAACAGGGGCGGGGATTTGCGGTGGTAGCCGATGAAGTGCGCAGCCTGTCGCAACGGACCCAGGCCTCCACGGCGCAGATCGCCGGCACGGTCGACAGTTTGCGCGCGACGGTGAGCCAGGCGGTCACCCTGATGGGCGTGGCCTGTGAGCAGGCGGTGACCGATGCCGAGTCCGTCACGGGCCTGGGCCATCGCCTGGGGGAGATCGCCAGCGCGGTGCAGAGCGTCACTGACACCCTGGCGCAGATCGCCACGGCGGTTGAGGAACAGGCAGCGACGGCGGATGAAGTGAGCGGCAATATCCAGCAGGTTGACCAGGCCGCCGGGCGCTTGCTCGACGGAGCGCGGGCGGTGAACCAGGCGGCGGATAGGTTGAGCAAGGGCAGCCGGGCGTTGAGCGACAACACGGCGCGGTTCCAGCTGGGTTGAGGGGCGGCCTACAGCGCAATGGATAGATGTTCTATCATGAGCATCTATTCATAAACGGTGAAGCAATGCCATGAGAGACCTGCCACCCACCTCGACATTGCGCGCCTTTGAGGTTGCCACACGCCACGCAACCTTCACCTCGGCTTCAGAAGAGTTGCATGTCACCCAGAGTGCCGTCAGCCATCAGCTCAAGCACCTTGAAGAACTCTGGGGATTGCAGTTGTTCCAGCGGGGCAAGTCACTCAGCCTGACGCCTGCCGGAGCAGCCCTTGCGCCGATCGTGCGCGAGTTTTTCATGAACCTTGAGGCGACACTCGCGGACCTGCGCGAGCAAAAGGGCAGGGTCCGGCTCAAGGTCAGTACCACCTATTCCTTCGCGCTGAAATGGCTGCTGCCCCGACTGCCAAGCCTGGCCCAACGGCACCCTGAAATATTGGTCACCCTCGACTCCAGCGACAAGATCATCAACTTTTCAAGCGCGGAGGCTGATGTTGCGATCCGCCTGGGCAACGGGAATTACCCGGCGCTGTACTCGGAGTTCCTGTTCCGCGAGCAGATTTTTCCGGTGGCCAGTCCCGATCTGTTGAACCGCTTTGGCCGGCCACACACACCCGCCGAATTGCTGCGCTATCCCTTGCTGATGCGCGACGGCGCCGACCTGGTGCCGAAGTGGGAAGTCTGGTTCCAGCACGTAGGGCTCGCGATTGCGCCGCTCAAGGAAAGTGTCAGGTTTGCGGATACCAACATGACGATAGAGGCGGCCTTGCTCGGCCAGGGCATTGCATTGGCGCGCAGTGGGCATGTGGAGTCAGAGCTGAGCGATGGCAGTCTGGTGAGGCTGTTCGATGTGCCGTTCCCGTCACCGGTCGCTTATTACTTTGTCTGCCCCAAAGGCATCGAGTCCCAGCCGCATATCGTCAGCTTTCGTGATTGGCTGATGCAGGACGCCGTAAACGCCGGACTGGCTTACGAATAAAGCATGAGGATTTGCTCATTCTTCAATGAGCAGACTTCGCTTCAGTTAAGGCGCCGGTTTGCTTAGGATGGGCGCATGCCTTATCCCATTATTCTCCTGGTCCTCTTCGCTGCCTTACTGCACGCCAGTTGGAATGCGCTGCTGCGTGGCGGCGCCGACCGACTCTGGTCGATGACGGTGATGTGCCTGGCGGTCGCTATCGCCAGTGGCGGCGTTGCGGTGTTCCTGGACCCTCCGGCGCCAGCCAGCTGGTTTTATGTGGTGCTGTCAGCGGTGCTGCACGTGGGCTACAACCTGTTCCTGGTGCGCAGCTACAAAGTCGGAGACCTGGGGCAGACCTATCCGATTTCACGGGGCTCCTCGCCGGTGCTGATCACCCTGGGTGCCGCCGTGTTTGCCGGGGAGAGTGTCTCGGCCAGCTCGCTTCTGGGCATTGCCCTGGTGTCGGGCGGCATCATTTCCCTGGCGTTCAGGGGGCGCCGGCTCGCCGTTCCCAGCCTGCCATACGCCCTGGGCACCGGCTGTTTCATTGCCGCCTACAGCGTGACAGACGGCATCGGCGCGCGCCTGTCGGGTGCGCCGATGGCCTATACGGTGTGGATGTGCGCCTTGTGGGGCGTGTTGATGCCGGCGGTGTATATCGGCCTGCGGGGCCCGAAAAGTCTGTTCAGCCTGCGGCCCGGGTTTTTCACGGCCTTCGCCGGTGGGCTGGTGTCGCTCCTGGCCTACGGAATCATTATCTATGCCATGGCCGGTGCGCCCATGGGCGCGGTCTCGGCCTTGCGCGAGACCAGCGTGCTGTTTGCGGCACTGATCGGCTATTTCTTCCTGGGCGAGACACTGACGGTCCGCAAGGTGCTGGCGTGCGTGGTGATTGCCACCGGCACCATCCTGATCGGCTGACAGCAGGCAAAGCATTTTCCACCACCACATGAAGGTTCGCGCAATGGATACCGTCCCGCAGGCACCGCTGATTCTGATAACAGGTGGAAGTCGTGGCGTTGGCGCCGCCACCGCGCGGCTGGCCGCCGCACAAGGTTATGACGTGGCGATCAGCTTCGTTTCCGATGAGTCTGCCGCCCTCGCGGTGGTGGCGGATGTAGAAGCGGCAGGGCGCCGGGCGTTGGCCGTACGCGCGGACAGCGCAGACCCGGAGCAGGTCGTCCAGTTATTTGCGGCGATAGATCGGACGTTCGGGCGCATCGATGTGCTGGTTAACAACGCCGGGATCAACGCGTTGCAGTCCCGGGTCGAAGACTTGCCGTTCGAGCGGATGCAGCGGATTTTCGCGGTCAACGCGATCGGGCCGATGCTGTGTGCCCAGCAAGCGGTGAAGCGCATGTCGTTTCGTCACCAGGGGCGGGGTGGTGCCGTGATCAATATCTCGTCGGCATCCGCCCGGCTGGGCAGCCCCAACGAATATGTCGACTACGCCGCATCAAAGGGGGCTCTCGAGACCTTCACCATCGGGTTTGCCAAGGAAGTGGCCAGGGAGGGAATACGCGTCAACTGCATCCGCCCGGGGCATATCTACACCGACATTCACGCCAGTGGCGGGGAGCCAGGGCGGGTTGATCGCGTAAAGGATTCGATCCCCATGGGCCGCGGCGGTCAGCCTGAAGAAGTGGCTCGGGCGATCCTGTGGCTGGCAGGCGCCGAGGCGTCCTTCATCACCGGTACGTTCCTGGACGTCACCGGCGGGAAATGAGCAGCAGGGCGTGGCACCGAGGTTTCCCTCGGTAGGCCACGCCCGGCATGCGTGCACTGGGTCAGCTGTTGAGCCTGACTTGCTCCTTCGCCAGCTTCACCACATTGTCCAGGGTAAAGCCGAACTTGGCCTGCAACTTGGACAGCGGTGCCGAGGCGCCAAAGCTGTTCATCACCACCTTGGCCCCGGTCTGCCCGACGTAGCGGTCCCAACCCAACGGGCCGGCCTGTTCCACCACCAGTCGTGCCTTCACTGCGGGTGGTAGCACGCTGTCGCGATAGGCCTGGTCCTGTTCTTCGAACAGTTCCCAGCTGGGCATCGACACTACTTGCGCCGCCACGCCTTCAGTCTTCAGTTGCTCATAGGCTTCCACCGCCAGGCTGACTTCACTGCCGGTGGCCATCAGGATCACCTGGGGCTTATCGGCGCCGGCCAGCACATAAGCACCACGGGATGTACCCGTCGCCGCTGCGTATTTCGTGCGGTCCAGGGTCGGCAGGTTCTGCCGCGACAGCACCACGCAGGTTGGCCGATGGGTCTGGGCCAGGGCGATCTTCCAGGCTTCCAGGGTTTCATTCGCGTCGCCCGGGCGCAGGGTCAGCAACCCCGGCGTCGCCCGCAACTGGGTCAGGTGTTCGATGGGCTGGTGAGTGGGGCCGTCTTCGCCGACACCAATCGAGTCATGGGTAAACACGAACACCACCGGCAGTTCCATGATCGCCGCGAGACGAATCGGCGGTTTCATGTAGTCGCTGAACACCAGGAAGGTCGAGGTGTAGGGCCGCAGGTATGACAGCGCCATGCCGTTGGCAATCGCGCCCATGGCATGTTCACGAATGCCGAAGTGCAGGTTGCGCCCGCCGTAGTTCTCGGCGCTGAAGCGCCCGGCGTCGTCGAACGTCAGGTTGGTCTTGGTGGACGGCGACAAGTCGGCCGAGCCCCCCAGTAGCCATGGGATCTGCTTGGCAAACGCATTCAACACCTCGCCACCGGCGGCACGGCTGGCGACGCCTTTGGCATCAGTGGCAAAGCTCGGCAGTTGCTCCTGCCAATGCTCGGGCATCTCACCGGCACGCATGCGGCGCAGTTCATCGGCCAGTTCCGGTTCGTACTGTTCGAGGTGGGACAGGGTCTCAGTCCATTGCTCATACAGCGGCTTGCTGCGCTTGAGCAGTGCATCCCGCAGGACTGTGCGCGCTTCATCCGGCACCAGGAAGCTTGAGTCTTCGGGCCAGCCGTACGCGGCTTTGGTCAGGCGGATTTCTTCTTCGCCCAAAGGCTCGCCATGGGCCGACGCGGTGTTGTGCTTGTGGGGCGAGCCATAGCCGATCACGCTGTCGACCACGATCAGCGTCGGTGCCCCAGTGTTTTTCTGGAACGTGCTCAGCGCGTCGCTCAGGGCCAGCAGGTTGTTCGCATCGGTGACGTGCAAGGTGTGCCAGCCATAAGCCTGGAAACGCTTGATCACGTCTTCGCTGAAGGCCAGTTCAGTGTGGCCTTCAATGCTGATGGTGTTGTTGTCGTAGATCCAGCACAGGTTCTCCAGCTTCAAGTGCCCGGCGATGGACGCGGCTTCGCTGCTGATGCCTTCCATCATGTCGCCGTCGCCGCACAGGGTGTAGACGTTGTAGTCGAACAGCACCTGGTCGTCACGGTTGAAACGCTTGGCCAGCCAACGCTCGGCCATGGCCATGCCGACGCTGTTGGCGCACCCCTGGCCGAGTGGGCCGGTGGTGGTTTCCACACCGGTGGTCATGCGGTATTCGGGGTGGCCGGGGGTTTCTGAGCTCATCTGCCGGAACTGCTTGATGTCGTCCAGGCTGATGGCCGGTTGGCCGGAGCGCTTGCCGTGGGCATCAATCTCCACCACGCCGGCCAGGTGCAGCAGCGAATACAACAGCATCGAGGCATGGCCCACCGACAACACGAAACGGTCACGGTTGGGCCAGTCGGGGTGCTCGGGGTGATAGCGCAGAAAGCGGCTCCACAAGGTGTAACCGACGGGCGCCAGGCCCATGGGCGTGCCGGGGTGGCCGGAGTTGGCCTTCTGCACAGCGTCCATGGCGAGGGTACGAATGGTGTTGATGCACTGGGTGTCGACAGCGTTGGCAGCGTGATTCATGGAACCTGTTCTCCATCGGGTGACGATCTACAGTGGAGGGCAGCGTGCGCCAAAGGTTTTATGAAATCGTCTGCCCCGCGACGAACGGGGACGCAAACGCGACAGGTTGATCTCAAACATGACAAGAGCCCGCCGGATGGGCTAGCTTCAAGGGGTATTCAGTCAATGATCAACTTGCGGAGGTACTCCATGCCAGTGAAACACGACCTGTATCAGGACCTGGGTTTGAGCAAGGAAGCTATTCATGAACGCAGGGCGAGCGATAACCGATTGGATTCGCTGCTCCACCAATACGACAGCGCCGACAAGGAGGTGTTGGAGCTTGAGTCCTCAAGCGGCGGTGACGAGGAGCTGGAGAAGCTGAAGAAGAAACGCCTGTTGATCAAAGACAAGATCGTCGAGCAACTGGAGAAAGCGACGGCCAAGTAGAAGATTTGTTCAGAATTGCCCGAAAGACAGCAGCACCGCCGCTGCCTATCATGCCAACCGTTCGCCCGGCACTGGGGCTCTTAGACGGCGCATGGAATGCGCTGTGGCCGGGCGAACTCTCTCTTTCAAGCCAGCAGCGCGCGCTTGCATTCGTCAATCGAGCGCTGCTGGGTTTCACCGTACAACTTCAACTCGTCGATAGTCTGGCGACCCAGGGCCTTTTCGAACTCGGCCTGGTTGGAGTTGGCCGCGTAGTGACTCTGCGCCGCATCCCCCAGGTTCGACTGGAAAATCCCCGCCGCACTCACCGGCAGAAAATCTTCGTACACCAACGGCTCCACGTCCACGTGGCCGGCGGCGATCAGTTCGTCCAGGGTTTTAAACTTGTCCTGGGCGGCCAAGCCTTTCTCGGTTACGAAATAGCGGAAGTACGCCAGCTCCTGTTCGCGCATCTCGCGGTGATTGTCGGGGAACGCCTGGAAGTGTTGCTCCATCAATTCGGTGTAGCGCCCGGCATTGGCCTCATTCGGAAACGCGCCCAATTCATCCCGTGCAGCATTCAGCAGTTGGTCGTACAGCGCGCGGCCCTTGGGGGTCAGCGCCACGCCGCGTTGTTCGATTTCACCAAAGCGCGCGCTGTGGCTGCCCTTGGCATCGGTAAAGGCAATGGCTTCATCCAGGGCCTTGAAGCTGGTCTGGCGCAGCAGTATCGGGCACTGGCGGCGGGGCGGGCCTTCGATCACCGCCTTGGGGGTGATGCCTTTGCCGGGCATTGCGGCCTGCACCTGGTCAATGTCCAGGGTGCGCGGTGTCAGGTGGTTGATGTGCGGGCCCTTGAAGGCGACCACGTCGGCGATCAGCCGGTGCTGGTCGCTCAGTTGCTGGTATTGCGCGGCAGTGACGGTGGCGGTGTGGTGCCAGCGGAAGGTTTCCAGGGCTTGCTGGATAAACTCTTCGGCATGGGCGGCATCGAGGCCGCCGTCGGCTTCGGCTTGTTGGATCAACTCAAGGGCGCGTGGGGTGAAGATCGAACGCTTGGCCAGGGCTGACTGGGCGAAGGCCCGCAGTTCCGGGTTTTCGATCAGCTCCAGGCGCAGCAGCGAAGTGAACACCCGGAAGGGGCTGGTTTGCAGGGCGCTTTCATGCACGGCGCGAAAGGCGGTGGAATGCACCGGTACCCCGGCCGGCGTGAGGTCGTAATAGCCCACCGGCTGCATGCCCATCACCGCAAACAGGCGGCTGATGGTGGCCAGTTCTTCAGCGGTGCCCAGTCGGATGGCGCCGTGGCGCTCCCTGTCCAGGCGCTGGATTTCCCCGGTGCGTTGCAGTTGATGAGCCAGCCCTGCGTCGGTGTCGAGCACGTGGGCATTGGTCTCGGCCACCAGTTCCATCAACGCTCCGTACAGCGGCACTTCATCGCGGTACATGTCGGACATGGCCTTGGAGAAGCCTTTGCGAATGTCGTCAGGGCTGACTGGGCGGGCGGCGGGCATAGAAAAATTCCTGGCGGCTATAGAGAGGAAAGGCACGGTTGCCTGATTTTGTTGGGCCTGCCGACGCCTTGCAAACGAAGATTCCTCTGGACTTCATTCTGCAAATGAATGAGCTGGATGACGTCAGCTTCACGTGCATCTCACCGTCGAAGGGCTCTACACTGGCCGTCACCTCTGAACGCGACGGAAGACTCGATGACGGCACAGCCTGCGACGAACATTCTGGAAACGATTGAAGGCCAGCGCCTGGCCAAACCTGACGGCGAACGCTGGCGTGACTGGGGCCCCTACCTGAGCGAACGGCAATGGGGCACGGTGCGCGAAGACTACAGCGCCGACGGCGATGCCTGGCGCTACTTCCCCCACGAACATGCCCGCAGCCGCGCCTACCGCTGGGGCGAGGATGGCCTGGCGGGCTTCAGCGACAAGGCCCAGCGCTGGTGCCTGGGCCTGGCGCTGTGGAACGAGCGCGACGCGATCATCAAGGAGCGCCTGTTCGGCCTGAACAACGCCGAGGGCAACCACGGCGAAGACGTCAAGGAACTGTACTTTTTCGTCGATGGCGTGCCGAGCCATGCCTACATGCGCATGCTCTACAAATACCCTCACGCGGCCTTTCCCTACGATGACCTGATCACCGAGAACGCCCGCCGTGGCCTTGGAGATGCCGAATACGAGATCCTCGATACCGGGGTTTTCGAAGACAACCGCTATTGCGATGTCACCGTCGAATATGCCAAGCACCAGCCCGATGATGTGTTCATGCGCATTACCGTGCACAACCGTTCGGACCAATCCACACGCCTGCAGGTGTTGCCGCACCTGTGGGCGCGCAACGACTGGAGTTGGACCCACGATGCCCCCAGGCCCGAGTTGCGCCTGGAGGGCGAACAGGTGGTGGCGCGGCACCATGAGCTGTTCGATCGCCACCTCAGTGCCTGGGGCCAGGACGGGGTCGAATGGCTGTTCTGCGAGAACGAAACCAACTACCCCAGGCTGGACGGGCAACCGGCGCCGGGGCCGTTCAAGGACGGGATCAACGACTATGTGACTACGGGCCTGGAATCGGCGATTCGCCGGGATTCGGGCACGAAAGTGGCCGCGCGTTTCATCCTGGAACTGGCGGGCCAGGAAAGCAAAACCCTGTACCTGCGCTTCGCCCCGGCGGAGGCTCCGTGGATCAATGCGCGCAAGCTGTTCGAAGAACGCCGTCAGGAGACTGATGATTTCTACGCGGCGCTGCAGCAGGGCATCGCCGATGAAGACGCACGCAATGTGCAGCGCCAGGCCCTGGCCGGGTTGCTGTGGTCCAAGCAGCTGTACTACTTCGACGTGAATCAATGGCTCGACGGCGACCCGGCCCAGCCCGCGCCGCCGCCCGAGCGTTTGCATATCCGCAATACCCATTGGCGGCACTTGTCGAATTTCGACATTCTCTCGATGCCCGACACCTGGGAATATCCGTGGTATGCCTCCTGGGACCAGGGGTTCCAGGCGGTAGCCGTTGCCCTGATCGACCCCGGTTATGCCAAGCAGCAACTGTTGCTGTTGGTGAAAGACCGCTTCATGCACCCCAACGGTCAGTTGCCGGCCTACGAGTGGCGTTTTGACGACGCCAACCCGCCGGTGCATGCCTGGGCCAGTTGGCGGGTGTATCAGCAGGACAAGGCGCTGAATGGCGTGGGCGACATGGATTTCCTGGAGCGGATCTTCCACAAGCTGCTGCTGAATTTTTCCTGGTGGGTCAACCGCAAGGACGCCGAGGGCCGCAACCTGTTCCAGGGTGGGTTTCTCGGGCTGGACAACATTGCGCTGTTTGATCGCTCGGCTGATTTGCCGCCGGGTTATCAGTTGGACCAGGCGGACGGCACTGCCTGGGTGGCCGCCTATGCCCTGGACCTGATGCGCATCGGCCTGGAGCTGGCCAAGCGTAACGGGGTGTATGTGGATATTGCGGTGAAATTCTTCGAGCACTTCCTGTACATCGCCGGGGCGATCAACCGCGTCGACAATGGCGATGAAGGCTTGTGGGATGAGCAGGACCAGTTTTTCTATGACGTGCTGCATCGGCCTGGCGGTGAAAGCGAACCGGTGCGCCTGCGCTCCATCGTCGGCCTGATGCCGCTGTTTGCGGTGCTGGTGCTGGAGCAGCGCGAGCACGAAGGGCTGGAGGGGTTGCGCGAGCGATTGCTGGGTTTTATGAAACACCGGCCGGACCTGGCCAAGCTGGTGTCGCGCTGGAACGAGCCGGGGCAGGGTAATCGCCTGCTGCTGGCGCTGTTGCGGGGGGAGCGGACCAAGGATTTGCTGCGGCGGATGCTGGATGAGTCGGAGTTTCTCTCCACCTTTGGGGTTCGTTCACTCTCGAAAGCGTTCGCCGAGGAACCGCTGGCGCTGAAGATGAATGGCAATACCCTGTGTGCCCGCTATGAGCCGGCGGAGTCCGATTCGCGGCTGTACGGCGGTAACTCCAACTGGCGCGGGCCGTTGTGGATGCCGGTCAACTACATGCTGATTGAGTCGCTGCGGGAGTTTCACCGCTACTACGCGGATAATTTCTCGGTGGAGTATCCGGCGGGGAGTGGGTATCTGGCGTCGCTGGAGGAGGTTGCGCAGGGGCTGAGCCAGCGGTTGACGAGCCTGTTTCTGAGGGATGAGAACGGTTCAAGGCCGTCGATGGTGGGGTATGCACAGTTGGAGGCGGACCCGGCGAGCCGCGACCTGGTGTTGTTCCATGAGTATTTTCATGGCGAGACCGGGCGGGGGTTGGGGGCTTCGCATCAGACAGGGTGGAGTGCGTTGGTGGCGCTGTTGTTGCAGCCAAAAACCTGAAAACAGCACAATCAAAATGTGGGAGCGGGCTTGC
>NZ_JACAOM010000166.1:0-18103 GCF_013386245.1 Pseudomonas sp. 21615526
TACTCCCGCCTTCAGTCCGCTCTCTTGTGGCTGATGCAACTCGGCGCAAGCAGTCCCCCTGCAATTTGGCGGCTGACAAAGATCAAATGTGGGAGCCGTCGAGCTTCAGCGAGGCCGCGATAGCGGTGGGTCAGGCACCATAAATGTCGACTGTGCCGACGCCATCGCAGCCTCGCCGGGGCTCGACAGCTGCTACGGCTACGATGCCAGGGCCAGGCCACGCTCTTCCAGCAACTGCACAAAACTGTTCAGACTCTGCGACACCGTACCCCGGCGCCAGATCAGCCAGGTATTCAGAATCCGGAACGTATCGGTCAGCGGCCACACACTCACCGCCGTAAACCCCGGCATGCTCTCCAGCATGCTCCGCGGCATCAGCGCCAACCCGGCACCGGCACTCACACACGCGAGCATCCCGTGGTAGGACTCCATCTCAAAGATCTTCCCCGGCACCGCGCCATCCTGTGAAAACCAGCGCTCGAAGTGATGCCGGTACGAACAGTTCGAACGAAACGTGTAGATGCTCTCCCCGCTCACATCCCGCCCCCGGGTGATCGGCGCGTGATGCAACGGCGCAATCACCACCATCTCCTCCTCGAACACCGCCACGCCCTCCAGCGTCGCGTGCAACACCGGCCCATCGACAAACGCCGCCGCCAGCCGCCCCGACAACACACCCTCGATCATCGTGCCGGAAGGCCCGGTGGTCAGGTCCAGCTCGACCTTGGCGTGCTTCTGGTTATACGCCGCGAGCAACGCCGGGATACGCACCGCCGCCGTACTCTCCAGCGAGCCCAACGCAAACGCGCCCTGGGGCTCCTCCCCCGCCACCGTCGCCCGGGCCTCTTGCACCAGGTCGAGAATGCGCCGCGCATACCCGAGGAAATTCCACCCGGCCGGCGATAACCGCAGCCGGCTCTTCTCGCGAATAAACAAGTCCACGCCCAGGTCCTGCTCCAATTGCTTGATCCGCGTGGTCAGGTTCGACGGCACGCGATGGATCAATTGCGCGGCAGCGCTGATGCTGCCTTGCTCGGCAACGGCTTTGAAAATTTCCAGCTGGACCAGATCCAAGTCATTCTCCAAACGTGAACGTATTGCTTAATATTATTCAGTTTCCGAAAAAGATACAGCCCCGTACGCTGGCCTCCATCCCATTCACTGCGCAGGACGGTGCCATGAACTCCATTTCCTCCCAGACCCACGCGTTGTCGATCAACCCCGCCAACGGTGAAACGGTCGCCAGCTACCCGTACGAAACCGAGGCGCAGCTGGATGCCGCCCTCACCCGCTCGATCAACGCCTTCCGCAACGGGCGCAATACCCCCGTCGCCCAGCGCGCCGAATTACTGCTGGCCCTGGCCAGCACCCTGCGCGACCAGGCCGAAGAAATGGCCCAGATGATCACCCTGGAAATGGGCAAACCGATCGCCCAGGCCCGTGGCGAAATCGAAAAATGCGCGCAACTCGCCGAGTGGTACGCCGCCCACGGCCCGGCCATGCTGGCCCCGGAAGCCACCCTGGTGGACAACGGCACCGCCCAGATCGAATACCGCCCGCTGGGCCCGATCCTCGCTGTAATGCCGTGGAACTTCCCGGTGTGGCAAGTGCTGCGCGGCGCGGTGCCAACCATGCTCAGCGGCAACACCTACGTGCTCAAGCACGCGCCTAACGTAATGGGCAGCGCGTACCTGATGAAACAAGCCTTCCAGCGCGCCGGCTTTGCCGATGGCCTGTTCGAAGTGATCAACGTCACCCAGGACGGCGTGTCCAAAGCCATCGCCGACCCGCGCATCGCCGCCGTGACCCTCACCGGCAGCGTGCGCGCCGGCATGGCCATCGGTTCCCAGGCCGGGGCCGCGCTGAAAAAATGCGTACTGGAGCTGGGCGGCTCCGACCCGTTCATTGTGCTCAACGACGCCAACCTCGACGAAGCCGTGCAAGCCGCCCTGATCGGCCGTTTCCAGAACTCCGGCCAGGTGTGCGCCGCCGCCAAGCGCCTGATCATCGAAGAAGGCGTGGTGGAAGCCTTCACCGCCAAATTCCTCGAAGCCAGCCGCAACCTGGTGATGGGCGACCCGACCGCTACCGAGACCTACATCGGCCCGATGGCCCGCTTCGACCTGCGGGACGAACTCGACGGCCAGGTCCAGGCCACCCTGGCCGAAGGCGCCACCCTGCTGCTGGGCGGCAGCAAAGTCGAAGGCGCGGGCAACTACTACGCCCCCACCGTGCTGGCCAACGTCACCGACCAGATGACCTCGTTCAAACAGGAACTGTTCGGGCCGGTCGCCTCCATCATCACCGCCCGCGATGCGGACCACGCCGTGGCCCTCGCCAACGACAGTGAGTTCGGCCTGACCGCCAGTGTGTTCACCACCGACCCAGAGAAGGCACGCAGCATCGCCAACCAACTGGAAACCGGCGGGATCTTTATCAACGCCTACAGCGTGTCCGATCCCCGGGTCTCGTTTGGTGGTGTGAAGAAGAGCGGCTTCGGGCGGGAGTTGTCGCACTTCGGTGTGCGGGAATTCTGCAACGCGCAGACCGTGTGGCTGAACCGCCGCTAAGGCAAGCGCTGCAAACGATGGCCCGCCCTGCGGGTCATCGTGCTGTCTGGTTCAGCACCGTCACGTACGCACCGAACATATCCGCCATGGCGTCCGCATAGGCGGTGATTTGCGCCTCGGTGCGCGGGCTTCCCGAGAATTCCTTCGCCACCGAACTGAAGGTGGTGGCGATCAAATCGCAGGCCAGGGCGCGGGTGGCTTCAGGCACCTGCGGCAGCAGTTCCAGCATGAACGCCTGGAAAATCTGTTGCCCTTCTGCGCGAACCTCATGGGCTTCGGGCGCATCACGGTACAGTGGCGCGGCGTCGCTCAGGGCGACGCGCATCTGCGCCTCCTCACATTCCGAACGAATAAACGCATGCACCAACGCCCGCAAGCGCTCAAGGGCCGGCTGGCTTACGTCCTGCAGAATGCGGCTGAGCATCTGCGAGGTTTGCTGCCACTCATCCGTCTGCAGCCGAAACAGGATCGCCGCCTTGTTGGGAAAGTACTGGTACACCGACCCCACGCTGACACCGGCCTTTTCCGCGACACGGGCGGTGGTGAAACGGCTGGCACCTTCCTTGGCCAAAACCTGAATAGCCGCTTCGAGAATGGCCGACACCAACCCGGTGGATCGCGCCTGTTTGGGCTCTTTGCGTGAGGAAATCTGCGAGGTCTGGCGATCGGTCATGGGGCGTTCCTGCTGCCGTTGGAATGCGAATAGCGAATGTGACGAATTGTTCGCATACTTTAAATGCGACGAATCATTCGCATACTAGCCCGGCGCCTCACGGCGCTCAACCTGCAGCAGGACATCCCCATGAATACGCTTACCTCGGCCCCGATGGCGGCCCTGATTGAACGGCTGTACACACAGGCCGATGCCGCCACCAGCCCCATCATCAACACAGTGACCCACGAAGAACGCGACCGCCTGATGCGCAGCAAGACCGACTACCTGGCACTCTACGGAATGCTGAAAGACCTGTGGTTGCCCGTCTCCCGCGACACCGGCACCCTGCTGTACATGCTCGCACGCAGCAGCAAAGCGCAGGCCATCGTCGAGTTCGGTACTTCGTTCGGCCTGTCCACCCTGCACCTGGCGGCCGCCCTGCGGGACAACGGCGGCGGCACGCTGATCAGCAGCGAGTTCGAGCCCTCGAAGATCGCTCTCGCCCGGCAACACCTGGAGCAAGGCGGCGTGAGCGACCTCGTGGAGATCCGCCAAGGCGATGCCCTGGTTACCCTGGCCACCGGCCTGCCCGACAGCGTCGACCTGCTGCTGCTCGACGGCGCCAAGGCGCTGTATGGCGACGTGTTGAACCTGGTGGAAAGCCGCCTCAAGCCCGGCGCGCTGATCATCGCCGACAACACCGACTACTGCCCCGACTACCTGGCCCGGGTGCGTTCGCCAGCAAACGGCTACCTGTCGGTGCCGATCGGTGACGACGTCGAGCTTTCCGTTCGCCTGGGCTGAT
Source organism: Pseudomonas sp. 21615526 (assembly GCF_013386245.1). Taxonomy (NCBI): domain Bacteria; kingdom Pseudomonadati; phylum Pseudomonadota; class Gammaproteobacteria; order Pseudomonadales; family Pseudomonadaceae; genus Pseudomonas; species Pseudomonas sp. 21615526. Next base: position 4,031 of record NZ_JACAOM010000166.1, read on the forward strand.
GCCCGTCAGAGGATTCAACTCATGTCTGGATTGGTAAGCCCAGTGGTACTGAAATTACTGCCCATCACCCTGGCGGTGTTTGTCGGGTTCCTGATCATCGGCATGCAACTGCCGGTGCTGCCGCTGCACCTGCACAACACCTTGGGCATGGACACGCTGGTGGTGGGCGTGGTGATCGGTGCGCAGTTTGCCGGGGCATTGTTGTCGCGGTCCTGGGCCGGCAATTTTGCCGATATGCGCGGCCCCAAGCGCGCCATGCTCGTGGGCATGCTGGTGGCGGCCAGCTCCGGCTTGATCTACCTCGCGTCCCTGGCGTTTGTGGCGTCGCCGGTGGTCTCGGTGTGGGTGTTGCTCGCCGGGCGCGTGGTGCTGGCGCTGGGGGAAAGCCTGATCGTGACCGGCTCGATGGGCTGGGGTGTCGGGTTGGTGGGGCCGCAAAATACCGGCAAGGTCATGGCCTGGATCGGCATCGCAATCTACGCCGCGTTTGCCCTGGGCGCGCCCCTCGGGGTGGCGGTGAATAGCCAGTGGGGTTTCAGCGGGATCGCCGTCGGGACCATGGTGATTCCGCTGCTGGCACTGGCCATCGTCGCCGGAGCGCAAGGCGTTGCGCCCACCAGCCTGCGGCGCACCTCGTTTTTCAAGGTGCTGCGCTCGGTGTGGGTACCGGGGTTGGGCCTGGCCTTTGGAAGCGTCGGGTTTGGCGTGATTACCGCGTTTATCGCGCTGCTGTTTGCCACCAAGGCCTGGGGCAATGCGTCACTGGCGTTTACCGCCTTTGGCCTGGCGTTTATCGGCGCGCGGATTTTCTTCGGGCACCTGCCCGACAAGATCGGCGGTGCCAAGGTCGCGCTGGTGTGCGTGATAATCGAAGCCGCCGGGCAGCTGTTGATCTGGGGCGCAGACAGCGCCTTGACCGCCTACCTGGGCGCGGCGCTGACCGGTTTCGGCTACTCCCTGGCGTTTCCCGGCTTTGGGGTGGAGGCGATAAAGCGCGCGCCGCCCCAATCCCGCAGCCTGGCGATGGGTGCGTATGTGGCGTTCCTGGATATTTCGCTGGGGGTCAGCACCCCGCTGATCGGCGCCTTGGCCGGCGTGGCCGGAGTGGCATCGGTGTACCTGGCGGGCGCAGTGGCCGTGGCGCTGTCGGTGATCGTGGCGCTGGCGTTGCTTTTCAAGGCGCCAGTGGCGGAGCGCGAGGTTTATACTTCGCCACCTCGCCCTTAACCCACATCACCCGAGATTCCCGATGAGCCTTTCCCTGTCCACAACCCCAGCGCGCAAGCCGCTCGCGCCCCTGCTGGCGTTTGCCATCCTGCTGTTCGGCGCCGTCTTCCTGCAAAACAGCGTCGGCTCGCACCAGGTGCTGTTGCTGGTGGTCGGCGCCGCACTGGGCCTGACGCTGTATCACGCTGCCTTCGGCTTTACCTCGGCCTGGCGAGTGTTCATCACCGACCGGCGTGGCGCGGGCTTGCGTGCGCAGATGGTGATGCTGGCGATTGCCGTGGTGCTGTTCTTCCCCGCGCTGGGGGCCGGCACCCTGTTCGGCCAGCCCGTGGTCGGGCTGGTGGCACCGGCCGGGGTTTCGGTGGTGTTCGGGGCATTCATTTTCGGCATCGGCATGCAGCTGGGCGGCGGTTGTGCGTCCGGCACCCTGTTCACCGTGGGCGGCGGTAATGCGCGCATGCTGGTGACGCTGTTCTTCTTTATCTGTGGTTCGTTGATCGCGACTCACCACGTCGACTGGTGGTTCTCGCTGCCTTCGTTCCCGGCGGTTTCCATCGTCAAAAGCTTCGGCGTGGTGCCGGCCTTGCTGCTGAGCCTGGCCGTATTTAGCATCATCGCAGCAGTCACCGTGCGCCTGGAAAAAGGTCGTCACGGGCAACTCGAAGCCGGCGTCACCAGCGAACACCAGGGCCTGCGCCGCTTCCTGCGCGGGCCATGGCCATTGGTGTGGGGCGCAATTGGCCTGGCCCTGCTCAACTACGCCACCCTGGCACTGGCCGGGCGGCCATGGGGTATCACTTCGGCGTTCGCGCTGTGGGGCGCCAAGGTTGCCGGCGGGTTGGGCGTAGACGTAGGCAGCTGGGCGTTCTGGCAAATGCCGGGCAATGCCAAGGCCCTGGCGGCGCCGGTGTGGGAAGACGTCACCAGCGTGATGGACGTCGGCATCATCCTCGGTGCGCTGTTGGCTGCGGGATTGGCCGGGCGTTTCGCTCCAAGCCTGAAGATTCCGGCACGCTCGCTGTTCGCCGCGGTGATCGGTGGGTTGCTGCTGGGTTATGGCTCGCGACTGGCGTACGGCTGCAACATCGGCGCGTACTTCAGCGGGATTGCCTCGGGCAGCCTGCATGGCTGGGTGTGGTTGGTGGCGGCGTTTATCGGCAATAGCGTGGGCGTGCGGTTGCGGCCGTTCTTCTTTGCAGGTGAGCGTCCGCAGGTAGCGTTGAGCGGTTGCTGACTGATCGTTCCCACGCGCAGCAAAGGAATGCCGCCAGGGACGCTCTGCGTCCCGCTGTTGGTGACGCGGAGCGTCACGGGATGCATTCCCACGCAGAGCGTGGGAACGAGCAGCATCATCGGCTTTTTGAAATCACTCCACTCATGTACTGATTCAAGTCGCGGAAGTCCTGAACTTTCCAGGTGAACGGTGACAACCTCACACCGTTCTCCCGCAACGTTCTGGGAATCAGGTCGCCATTTGGACGAAGAATGACGGACGACACGATAACGCCCGGATAATCACTCAAGCGTTTTTTGAAAGTAGCCGTTGTCAGGTCAGGCGTAGGCGGATTGCTTTTATTCGCCAAGGGTCCCGTGCCTTTGATATCCGCGCCGTGGCACATGGCGCAGCGCTGCAGATAAATGTTTTTCCCGTTAGCGTTGTCCGCAAAGGACAGTGATGTTTGAACCAGCGATAAAATCCCCAGCGACGCGATGAATGTTTTTGCTCTCATCTTTCCATGTGGCCTTGTTGTAAAAATCCAATATCAACCAACCGAGCGTAAACGACCCGTTATCCACTCGCGACTGTAAGCCAGCACGCGGCCCGACATCGCCGTCGGAAAATGAATAAACCCATGAGCCGCCTGCGGTAACAAAAACACCTCGGACCCCGCCCATCGCTCGGCCATCTGTAGCGTGTCGTCCAGCAACGGGTCCAGCTCCCCCACAAACATCAGCGCTGGCGGCAGCCCGGCAAGGTCGCCATACAACGGTGACAACGGCGGCTGCCGGCGCTGCTCGTCACTCAGGCCCGGCGTCAGCAAACGCAGCGCCTCCACCATGCCCGGCCCGTCCAGCAGCAGCGTTTCCCGCCCCGCCGTGCGCACGCTCGGTGTACCGGTCAAATCGTAGACGCCGTAATACAGCACCGCCCCGCTCACCCGCGCCAGCAATTCGGGCGATTGCTTCAGCGCCAGCAACGTGGCCGCCGCCAGATGCCCACCGGCAGACTCGCCGACAACGATCACCGGCAGGCCGGCGAACTCCTCACAGTCCCCGAGCAACCAGCGCGCCGTGGCCAGGCAGTCTTCCAGAATCCCTTCGACCGGTGTATTCACCGCCAGCCGGTAATCCACCGACACCACCGCCACCTCGCACGCATTCACCATGGCCACGTTGAGGTCGTCATTCATCTGCGCATTGCCGATCACCCAGCCGCCGCCATGGATATCCAGCACCACGCCTTTGGCCTTGCCCTTCGGCCGGATGATGCGCACCGGCACCGAGCCCACCCGCCGGCTTTCAGCCTGCAGGCCATGCTTGAGCAACTTGTTGCCGGCCACCATCTGGCTGGAGCGCAACAGCGCCTGGATCACCCGGGGCGTCACGCGGTTGCGGATGCGAAAACGCGGCATCCAGGCGAGCTTCTGGTTAAAGCGCTGCATTTGCGCCAGTTCATGTTCTTCAGCAGGCCACAGCGTGTGAGTTCCCAATTCGATATTCCCCCTATCTCTAAAAGAGATGTTCACCTTGGCCAGTGTGCGTGGGCATCATGGCAATGATGTTTCCGCCCTCTGCCCACGCCGCCAGGCTCAGCGGTTATTGCGCAGGATGGAGAAATTCAACGCAGCCGCAACGCTGAGCCACACCAGGTACGGGAACAGGATCAGCCCGGTGATCAAATCCAGGCGCACCGTCAGCAGCACCATGGCGGCCACTACCAGCCACAGCAGCGTGATGATCACCATCCCGGCGAAAATCCGGTGGGCACCGAAGAACACGGGCGTCCACAGGGTGTTGAGCGCGATCTGTGCAGCCCATAGAGCCAGCACGATTTCGCTGCCGGGGATCAGGGTCAGGCGGTAGCCGGCCCAAGCCAGCAGCAGGTAGATGATTGTCCAGGCGACCGGGAACAGCCAGTTGGGAGGGGTGAAGCTGGGTTTGACCAGGGTGGCGTACCAGTCGCCCGGCTTGAAGATGATGCCGGTGCTCGCAGCAGCACCGCAGGCCAGAAGAAAAATAAGGAAGGTGATCATCGCGTGTCCTTGGCTCAGGGTTCGTTACAGCTTGGACGTCCTACACACCGGTAAAAGTTCACACGGCCCTGTAGGAGCAAGCTTGCTCGCGAAAAACGTCAACGCTAACGCGGGGCAACGGGGTAAATCCGTCATTTTGAAAGACAACACCACCTTGCTCCATTGCCTACGCTTACGTCAGAATCCGCCGGCTTGTGCACCTGGGTGGCCATCTCTAAGGTTGCTCGGTCGCTGAAAACTCAGTGATCGGGTTTAGTAGCCCTAGGGTCAATTACACATAGTGCATGAGCTGCATCTATCAGACGTTCCTGTCTGTGCTTGATGGTGGCTGTGCGTAGGGCGCCTTCGGGTGCGCCGGCTTTGTGTAATTCCCCGGTCTACTAACCTGCGTACAGCTGCCACCCTATTGTGTAGTAGCGAAAGGGTGTCGGCCCCATTCAGGAATTGCACCATGTTCAAAGTAACGCCGAATCCTCCTAACACGCCTGATCAAAAACTCCACCAGGCTGCCCAGCGCGCCATTGATCACTACCTCAATCCCGGCACTGATGCCGAGACAGTCCCAGAGACAACCGCCCTCTTCAGCGTCACCTCCGGCGTCAGCAGCGAAATCCTGATCGCCAACAGCTACGAAACCGTTTCCTCCGTCAGCGCCCTGCTGCTCGACCTGTCCGACGAACTGACCGGCAAAGACCGCGACGTGGCATTGGCCATACACCAGCTGAGCGAATTGAGTGTGCTGCTGATCGGCAAACTGATGGACCGCGAAACACCTCGGGCGTAGAGCCCAACGCGGTCCTGCGGGACTAGCCCTTCAACTCACCCAACCGATTACTCGCCGCGTCGTCGTATGCCACATACAACGACTCGGCGATTTGGCTTTTGATGGCCTTGGCGCTTTCCAGACCCAATACAAAACCTTCGGCCTTGCCGCCTGCGCGGTTCAGGTCTTCTTTGGTGTCAGCACCGGTGATGGCGTCGAGGAGCTTGATGGCCTGAGGGCCTACGCCTTTTGGGAGGCTGATTTGGTCGATGCTCATTGGGATGCCTCGGATGAGATGCGGGATGGGGTGGTGCGGGTGAACGAGGTCATGGGCGATACCTTGAGATTGAGGTCGGTAGCGCGTGGAACCACTGCCGGGGGTGGCATGGTAGACCGGTATGGGAATTAAAGGGCTGGTTTCGGCCAAAAGCAGTCTTTCAATGCTCTACAAAATTAGAGCCGATTCGCCCCATCTCAACTACCGCGCTAATTCCGGGGAGAGAGGGCATGGAAAACACGCGCTCACCCATCCGACAAAGACCGGTACGCAAAGCATGAGCCTCCAATCTGTCCGGCACCTCAAAGATGGCTGGCAAGCCAAGACCAGTGTTTACTGCCAGTCCAGAATCAAAACAGGCATTAATTCAGCTTCCTTACTGCCTTCAACAGCACTGCTACTGCTGTATATCACTGATCACAATCTGCGAACTCCCCTCGATCCTTCTGACTTCTACAGTCATGCTCCCATGCTCGCCTTTGACCAAGTAAAGGTACTGATGAAAACCTGGCTCAGTGTCACTTTTATAATATGTGAACCGCTTCAGCAATGTTAAGGAAGCGACATTGCCTACCTGAGTAGCGATCTGTTGGTTTGAGCGTAAATACTCTTGAAACGCTATATTAGCCTCATCCTTTGCCTCGTAGTACCTCAGCACAAATCCTGCGATCACGACGATCAACACTATCGCAATTAGAGGCCTGATTTTTTTGAATCTCGGGCTTTTTAAACTACGCATACCCACCCCCTAAAAATGATTATAACCACCAAATTCTACGTTGATATTAGTACCCCAACGTCCGCCCAATTCACTGCGTTAGGATCAATAGAAAATACGACCGATGGACTGCCAAAGCGACCACCTACTTTGTTCGTGATGGCGTTGCCTGTCGCCACCTTGTAGGAAATGCCTGCCGCTAGAGGGCCGACGCCTATCACCACCAAGAGGGGGCATTTGGTGAGGCTTTGAAATCAAAATATTTTAGGTTAACAAGTAGTGAGTGATCCCTAACCAAGATAACTCCCTCGTGAAATATCACACTCGCTTGCCAGTTGAAATTTTCAAGATAGTAGACGCATAGACTGTCGCAACTTTTCATAAAAGCACATTCATTGAGGGCGATTCTTTTAATTAGATCGTCAGTTATTGGGAGTCGTTGAGTGCACCTGCCGATAATTCCGTCGGAGTAAGTTGTAACGGATATTGCATTGACTGCAGTGGGCGAATGAACGTCAAAACCCATTATGCTGTTGGCACTTGAGTCCGGATAAAGCCAAACAACCAACTCAAGTGGTGTTTGACTCGCAAACTCGGAAAGCAATTGGATTTGCCTATCAAAGCTGCTTTCTGAAATGTAAAGCACATCATCTATTTTACTTGTCATTGTCAGTATGTCGTCATCGGTCTCCATGATCGAGTATAGACGGTAATGCAATATATGTTTTACGGGGCACATCTTTACTACTGGAATCGGTCGCCGGGGGCGAGCGGCCCCTCTTGGCCGATTGCAGCCGATTGCGACAGACAGAAAACGGCCAAAAGCAGTCAGTCAGAAGTCTTAAGAATGCAGTTCAGAATCTGAAAATTCAGCTCGATAATCACTGTGCGTCAGTGCCACTCCCTAAAACAGTGCATGCATTGACGCGCACGCCAAGTCCTCAACTGCCCTCTGCAGAATGAGCAGCGGGTAATTTTTTGCTCGCACAGAGGCCTCATCCGATGGCGGAAATATTCCCAGACAACATTCGGATCAATATTTTCTCGGCGGACTATCTCATCTACCACTGCCTGATCACCCTTCTCGTGGAAAACCCCGATGATCGCTAGCGTTTCAATTGATGGACAGTAAGCAGTAATTGATTCGCCGCATCGATTACAAACACGTTGACCATAGTCAGTACTCATCAATTCGTTTCAGTGTCCGGAAATGGAGATGACCTTTTTACTAGATGCTGGGTGCAGTGACAACGTCCGCTTTGGGTCGGTTGCTGCCGGTGGCGACAGGCTGCTACCGGCCATGAGCAGTCAGTCGGAAATGTCCACGAAACCATGGGCGATTTATCACAATTTTGAACGTCATCAAGATCGCTTAAGTACTAGATATAAAGCCTTCAGCCCTACTAGAAATAGCAGGGCTATAGGTCTCACAAATTTCTCTTAAAAACTAATCAATTATACAAGCGAAATGGCAGGTCTTCTGCGACGGCTTGCCCAGGAGTGCAGAGCCACTGCCACACTTGTTGTTGTGTTAGGCTTCCCTCGCACAACCGCAATAGAGCTTCACCCAAATCCCCGCTTTCAACTACGCTTAACCGGCCACAGGATGCAATTTGTTGTGGCACACTCGGATCTACTCCAGGATGGCAAAGAGTCACGCAAAAACAATCTCTAAAGCCATGAATTTCGGAGGCCGCTAAAACCTCTACCGCTTTATTGTAATCGACAAGCTTATCTCCCTCTTTCGATTTTAGCTCGACCACAATCGAAGACGAATCGAAGAATTTGACTAGATAGTCGGGCGCGCCTGTTTTAGTCTTGTCATCTAATTTCTCAAACGCTACACCTAGCTGTACAAGCACCTGCTCGAACGCCACTTCAAACGCATCACCTTTTGCCTCATAATAGTTCTCAATTAGAACCTTACTATCGCATCTGCTAGCTCGTTTTAGATGCCTAACAGACATTCGCTTCCGCTGGTCAACTTTCCAATCTCGACAAGCGTCTCGTACCCAATTTGCTTTAGCTTGCGCATTAGGCTTAGATTTTACAAAAGCTAAAATTCTTGCTGAATTCGCCTCAGGACTGCCAAGCATAAGCAATTGCGGCGTTGTGACTCCATGCCGCTTCAAGAGCAACATTTCATGCCTATACAGCTTTAAAGCACTACCCGCCGCAGATACCCCTGTCATCCAGAGAATGTCGTCCGGCAATCCCTCTTGGACTCTGTATGCTAATCTTCGAATGTAGCGCGTCAGCTTAGATATAGCGCGCAGCAAAGTATCATCCACTCTTAATTGTGGCGGACGAAGAACTGGCGGCACGCGCTTATCGGCGGCGGACATAGCTATCCCAGCTAAGCCCTGTAGGACCCAGGATAGGTTTCTGTTCATTTCTTTGACAGCGCCCGCACTCAGAGATTTAACTTCACGCTCAATTGCCCTGATCTCAACACCGCTAGTCCACTTCTGGCACAACCATGCCGCATTAGTAGGTACTGGATCAACTTGCCAAATTGATTCCATTAGATCATCTGCGAGGTGCTGCGCATCATAAATGGGATCTTTCAACTGATAAGGCAGGAACCGAGTAGGTTTAACTCCATTTCTCGGACGAAACTCAGGGCTGGATAAGCATGCGGAAAAGATAAGCATCTCTAGCCTGGACTTGAGATCCGCCGATTCAAGATGCCCAATGAGTTCTGCCAAATAAAGTGACTTCCTAGACAGAAAGTTGATTAAAAACACTCCGGTTTCAGGTAGCAAACCACTGAACCCGACCGCTCGCCCCACTGGCGTAGGGCTCAGGTCCCCACCAGATGTTTCAACGACGAAGCCAGCATCAATCAACCCAGCCAGAGCAACACCGACTTTACTCGGCCACGTCTTAAATGCAGTTAAGTTGTTATCTTCTTCCCTTAACGCACTGAACGTTGTGCAAACAAGCTCTTCAAGCTCGGCTCTGTTGTTGCACAACCCTGAAGATATCAGTTGCAGTGAAAGCTGACCAAACCTAGCAGGCACAATTCGCGCTTTGATTTCAGGAAGCTGCTCTATTGATAGATAACTTGTAGCTAATACGCGTTGCGGCCCGGTACCAAAATATATTACACGCCCTTCTGCATGTTCAAACCCCATACGCCCAACCCGGCCGGACATGTTGTGAAACTCTGCGCTATCTATTGCGACATACTGCCTTTGCTGGCCGTCCCAACGTTCCCAATTAGCAAATACTGCGGCCCCTAGAGGGAAATTCACACCTGCTGCTAAAGTACTTGTAGCAAATACAACATCCAGCTTATTTTCTGATAAATAACGTTCCACTACTCCTCGCTCTTCGTCAGTCAAATCCGCGTTATGACTCGCAACTCGGAGACCCAGTATCTTCGCCAACATCGTGTTAGCGGAAGTTTCAGGCAAGGTATCAAACTCTAACGACAACTGCCCTTGATTACCCTTGTGGTACGAAGCGACAAAAGCTTCAGCAAGATCATAAGTATCTTGCTTTTTCATGCAAAAAACTATGATTGGAAGCGGTGGATTATCTTGCTTAAGCAGATATGTTAAAGCTGAAATCGTTTCCGCTTTAACTCCAGCAGGCAGTCGCTTGTCCGATTCCATCACATCAGGTTTAGCACTGCTTACTGAATAAATCTGATCGCCAATCCAGCATTCATACCGTAAATGTTTCTCGCGCTTTTGCTCGAAAATAAGCTGAACCCGCAGCCAGTTCGCTAAGTCCTGGGCGTCCTTGCTTTTTAAAACAGCTGACAATCCTACAAACTGTTTCCAACCCGCGTTCCGCATAAGTGTTAAAAGGACTTCAACATTTTGCCCGCGGTTTTCGTCTCCCATCAGCTGAATTTCATCGCACACGACAATCGTATTTTGCATGCTTTTCGGCACCCCAGATGCCGACAGTAGCGCTAAATATTTTTCATATGTAGCAATTACCAGAGGAGCACTTAGAGGAGCCGCAGAATACTGTCCCGTGGCATCTTCGACGTAGTCCCCCGTCGCAATAACCATGGAAGCACCATCGCTCTCCAAATATCTGTCCAACAACAACGTTTTGAAGTCTTCAAATTTCTGCTTGGCCAGTGCGCGATGGGTCACCAAATAAACTGTTTTATTCCCAGCGAGCAGTCCTTCAGCAATAGCCCAGACCCCAATTTGAGTCTTTCCCGTGGAGGTAGGGGAAACCACCAGCATGCTTTGTCCACGAGCCACGCCAGACTCCAACGCGAGGTACTGAACATCAGTGAGGGAAATCGCCTCTTCGGATCGATAGACCAACCCATCGGCCACAGATGCGGACAGACCGTGTTCTACTGGAAAGGTATCCCTCATGCCTAGCAACTCCTGTCATACGTTTGGGTGCAAGCGCCCAGAGGAATCTGGGCGCCGGGTGTCCGAATCCGGCAGAAGCATACGTAGCATTAAATGGCCATATTGGCCATCCTACTAAGCGTCAGAGCGGCAATCTGGGAAAAGCAGGGCGGTAAAATGCATAGCCATATAATCTGTAACTACACGATTTTTAACAGAATTACACATGGATCATGTAGTGGATTCGCATTTCCCGGCCCCACTTTAAATCGCTCCTAGTTTCTCAGAGACCGAATGACTGGTTCTGGCCGTTAGCTACACCTCGCGAAAGGCAGCTTTGGGTCGGAAGCGGTCGGTCATGAGCGGCCGCTTCTGGCCGATTCTGTTGAAAAAGCCGTACTCGCTTAGCCAAGGTGACCGCCTGCATCAATGAATAGCTTGCGGAGCTTTTTTCGAGCCGCCTCTGAAAGACGCTGTGAATAGCGTTGAAACTCTTCTTCGGCTGTGTCGGGCTTGCCGTTCATGGCCAATACAAACGCGTATGCAAGAGGATGTTGTATGTAGTTGTAGAAACCCAGGCCACCCGTCGACAAATGCTGCTTGACCCGCTCGAAAGCACCAGGCAGGTCGGCTATCGAACGAGCCTCGTCCCAAAACGATTCAGCTTTTGGAATGGCAGCCCGGAGGATATTGGGTGCGCTGGTTGCTATGGCATCAGGTCCGTAGCTGCATGAGATATCAAACGCTCGATCGCGCACATCGAAAGTCAGATCAGGTCGTGCTGATTTTGACGTCCTGTGCCATTTGATTTCATTGCCGGAAAGATGGGGAACGAAGTCCAGTGACAGAGCCCATGACGGCGCTAGCGCGCCGCCTTTCCACTGCTCAAGGCGAAAGAGTTGGCGAATGGGAGCATCGACGCTACGAAGCCAGGATAGCGGGCCCTGAACTTCGAATCCTAACGGCTGTAAAAGTGACTCTACGGTTGGCGAAACAATTTCGTGGATTTGATCTATTCGCACTATCTCGAACGTTTTTCCCTGCATCGGCGGCCCCATGCTCAAAAGTAATCCCACTTCGACAACTTCGGTCGTTGGTTCGACCTCAGATAATAGATGCAGAAATAGCGGTCAGACCACCATTATTGAAAACGTGGTCTGACCCCTATTCTTCTCTGGTGTCTGCGCTGCTTGGGTCTTGCAGCTGGCGATTACCGCGAGCTGCGAAAGCGTGGTGACGTGCCTGACGGGAGAACGGTGAAGGGCTGGTATCAACTGCGCAGTAGAAAATAGAGAACTGCGTCATGAAGTATTTTCTTGGCAAATAGTGGCCCGTGCCGGGAAAGTCACGACGTGACAACGCCATGCGGCAAGTTGATTGGAAAATCCTGAGAGTTCCTGAATTCACGCCCCATGAGGCACAACATGTGAAAATTTATAGAGTAGTCTCATAGAATATTTTTCTCTTTGGGTATGCATAAATAATAGCGAGGCTGGTATTGGAGGCTAGTGTGAACTGGGATAGCCTGCGCCCACATTTTTAAATAGGGGTCAGACCACCATTATTGAAAACGGGGGCTGCCCCCTACTCTTTTCTCTCGTGGTACCCAACAACGTTTTGCTTGAACACAATTAACGAGAGCAACTGAGGAGGCGGGTCATGCTTGAGGATTTTAAACACGCACTTTACCGCCATAAGAGGCTGTTCTGGCTGGTGATGGTTATTGTCATCCTATCCAAAGTGGCAACCATAATGCCGGCGATTATCATCGGGCGCGTAGTAGATACCTTTACCCAGCACACCTTGGATTCAGAGACGGCCTTGTATCTGTTGGGGTTTATCTGCGTCGGCGTTATTAACGTTATTCTTATCCCTATTCAGGGGTACTACTTGACCCGTTTTATTCAAAAAGGGCTCAGCGATGTTTCGATTCGATGGGTTCGCGAGATATTCACCAAGCACTTCGACCTGTTCTCATCGATCAATATCGGCAAGATGCTCAAATCGATTGAACGCGGCATACAAGCCAGCGAGCGAATTCTTAACTACGCGCTGATCACTATTTTGCCGCTTTGCATCGAGTTCATCGTGATTTCGGCGTGGCTGGTATGGATTGCGAATATTGTGTTCCTGGCGCTTGTGCTTGCACTTTCCGGCGTCTACCTGGCATTGACCCACTACTTGATCACGTGGCGCCGCGCTCATATCGATGCGGTCAATGACGCCGAAGATGAACAGGCGGGAGTATTTGCAAACACGATTCAGGCGGGTAAACAGATAAGGCTGGAGCGGGCCCAGGAATCGGGGCTGAAACCCCTGTTCGATACGTTTTACCAGTACGCGGATGCCGCCACAAAAGTCGGATATTCCGCTGCGGTACTAGGGGCGTCAAGGGCACTTTTCTTAACCCTGACCAGCAGCACAGTGATCGGGTACGGCATCTTTGTAAGACAGGCTTCGGCGTCCGAACTGACGGTCGGCGACTTTGTCGTCTTGTTTACCTTATCCACGATGTTTTTCAACACGGTGTTCAGCATCGGAGAGGTCTATCGTTTCGCCGATCAATTCTCTTCGGACTACGCCAAGTTTCGATCGATTCTGCGCGAGCAAAGCTTCAAGGGTAAGGCCGAGAGCTTGCCCTTGGATTCTGACAGCTTGATTTACCCCGCCTCCACTGCACTGATCGCCGAGGGAGTTTCATTAGTCATTCAACAGGCCATCGAAGTGCGCCCCGGTGAGCATCTTGCCGTCGTTGGGGCAAGTGGCTCCGGAAAATCAACCTTTGTGGAACTGCTCGTGGGCGTGAAGCAGCGTTCCGGGCTCACCGTCCGGATAGGACAGACCGCGCTAGAGTCAATCGCTGAAGAGGAACATTTTCGGCTCATTCGGTATTGCCCCCAAACTCCGAAGTTTTTATCAGGCAACCTGGCAGACGCTGTTTTTTTTCATGGCTCGTTCAACTCGACATTTAGCAGCGTCGCGGCGCAGCTCAATATCCAGCACCTGTTTGACGAATTGCCTGTTCGAACGATAAATCAAGACGCGACCAGTATTTCCGGTGGCGAAGCAAAAAAGCTTTCGCTTCTACGCGTGCTGCTACGACCTGGGAATTTCAACATATTCGATGAGCCGACCTCATCCGTTGATCCTCAGGGCGCCTCGTTAATCTGGGATGCACTCTTCACCTGCTTTGCCGATAAAAGTCTAATCTGTGTAACCCACGATTTCACTGTGCTCAATCACTTTGATCGAGTCATCGTCTTCGACACGGGCAGAATCGTTGCAGATGGCAAGTGGCAAGACCTGGTGGCTCTGGAGTCGGTCTCCAACGTCATACGCAAAGTTCAGGAGGAAGAGCCGGTTTCAGGGCATTAAGTTACTGAAATGGCTTTGTACGCTAAGGATGAAATAGGGGTCAGACCCCTATTCCTCTCAGGTCGCGTAGGTCTCAATACGGGACGGAAAAGGGGGCATTTATTTTTGATCAAATAAATGCCCCCTTTTCC
>NZ_JACAOM010000167.1:0-1103 GCF_013386245.1 Pseudomonas sp. 21615526
TGGCCGGCCACTGCGGGGACAACAGCGACCTGCAAGCCACCGGCTGGCAGGACTGGTACGAAGGCGTGCGCAAGACCTTCGTCGCGGTGAAACAGCGTCACGAGCAGGTATTCGTCGGCGGCTTGTCGATGGGCGCGGTGATGTCGATGTACGTGGCGTCGCAGTTCCCCGGCCAGGTTGCCGGCTTGCTGATGTACTCCACGACGTTGAAGTACGACGGCTGGAGCATCAACAAGATGGCGTTCATCACGCCCTTGCTGATCCGTATTCCCTTCGGTGTGCGCCTGTTCCGCTTTACTGAAAAGCCGCCCTACGGCATCAAGAACGAGCGCCTGCGGGCGATCGTCGAGCGGCAGATGAAGGAAGGGGAGAGCAGCGAGGCGGGTCTCTTGACCATGGAGGGCGTCACGGTGCGCGAGTTGCACTGGATGAATGCCGTGGTGAAGAAGCTCATGCCATCGATCAAGACCCCGGCCCTGGTGCTGCATTCCATCGAGGATGACATCACCAGCCGTTGGAACGCCGATTACGTGGAACGCCATCTCGGCGGCCCCGTGACCAAGATCCTGCTGGACAACTGCTACCACATGATCACCGTCGACCTGCAATACCGTCGGGTGATCGAGTTGAGTGCCGAGTTTGTCGGGCAGCACGCACACGCCACAGAGGCACCTGAAGATTATCGACAGCTGGCTTGAACCCTAAGGATTTGACGTGATCACCGCCCAAGCCTTTTCGACCATTCGGGCCATCGAACGCAGTGCCTGGAACGACTGTTTTCCCGATGCCCTGGAGGATTGGGACTATTACGTGGCCGTGGAAAACGCCGCTATTGATGACTTTCAGTGGCGCTACCTCGCGGTGTTTGACGATGCAAGGCTGGTGGCGGTGGCGCCGGCGTTCATCACGCGGTATCGCCTGGACACCACCGTGTCAGGCGTAGGCAAGCGCTTTACCGAGCGCCTGGAGCGACTGTGGCCGGGTGTTTTGAAGTTGGGCCTGTATGCCATCGGCTCGCCGGTGGCGGAGCAGTGCAATGCGGGCATCGCCAGCCACGTTGCCGAATCAGGGCGCGAGGCGTTGCTTGCGCAGTTACTCGCCGC
>NZ_JACAOM010000167.1:1115-3310 GCF_013386245.1 Pseudomonas sp. 21615526
CCTCGGTTCCCTGGACAAAGCCACCCGCAAGGACCTGCGCCGCAAACTGCGTGCGCCGGGGCCGCGTGTCGAGTGGCGACGCAACATCGACGACGTACTGCCGCGCATCATGGCGCTGTATGAGGCCACCCTGGAACGCTCCGACCTGCAGTTCGAGCGACTGCCGGCAGGCTATTTCACCGGTATCCTTGAACAGCTGCAGGAACGTGCGGTCTGTGTGCTTTATTGGGTGGACGAGCAACTGGTGGCGTTCAACCTGATCCTGTTGAACCAGGATCGCCTGATTGACAAGTTTTTCGGCGAAGACAGTGACTACAGTCGCGAATACAGCCTGGCGGTGCGCAGTTGGTTAACCAACATCGACTACTGTATTCGCAACGATATTGCATTATATGAATGTGGTCAGGCCGGCTATGCCAGCAAGTTGCTGCTGGGCTGCGAGTTCCAGGGCAACAGCATGTTTTTCCGCCACCGTAACTGGCTGGTCAACCGTGCGCTGTTCGTTGCAAAAGTGTTTCTCCGACCGGATCGATCCGACCCTGCCATGGCTGCTGCGATAAGCGAAACCTGATGATCAACAAGACCCGCCAAAAAGCCCGCCCCTTTGCCATTTCGCGTTGGAGCGTCCAGCGCAAGCTGGTGTTGGCGTTCTGGCTGGTGACGGTGATCCCGACGATGATCGCGGCGGAGCTGGCCGCGACGACGCTGTCGCAGATCTTCGACAGTAACGTGCGTATCTGGCTGCAGGAGTCGACCAAGATCGTCAAGGACGAGATCGGCGACATCCTCCACGACAACGCCCGGGTCGCCCAACTGTTCCTGCGCTACACCAAGCCGCCGTCGTCGCGCCAGGCCGAGAAACACGACAAGCTGACCGCTGATATTGCCGCCGCCACCGACATCGACGTGGTCGCGCTGATCCGCAGCAGTGACCACAAAATCGTGTTTACCACCGCCGCCGACGACATCGTCAAGCAAATAAACCTGGCCAGTAATGCGGTGTTGCAGACGGTCGAAGTGGGTGGCGTGACCACCGGGGTTGTGGTGTCCACCTTCGAGACCAGCGAGGACGGCGTCGATTATCAACTGCTGGTGGCCACTTATCTGGACAGCAGTTTCCTGACCAGCGTGGCCGATGTGCATTCCCTCGACCTGCGCTTGTACCTGGCCAACCCCAGCGGGTTTTCGGAGATTTTCTCCACCCAGCGCTTTGTCGATCACCCCGCGCGGATTCCTTCGAGTATCGAATCTGCGCTGCGCAGCACCAAGCAGCCCAGCGAACAATTCACCAACAACTACAGCGGTTTGTACTGGCCGATCTTCAACGATGCCGGCGAGCTGCAAGGGGTGATCTTCAGTGGCTTGCTGCGCCATACCAGCCTGGTGGGCCTGGTGAACCAGAGCAATCTGTTCGTGTTGATCTTCCTGCTCAGCTCGGCGTTGTCCCTTGGTGCGGGCATGCTGGTGTCCCAGCGCCTGACCCGGCCATTGCGGGATCTGTCCGAAGGCGTCAGCGCGGTGATCTCGGGTAACTATCAGCACCGTGTGGCGGTCAGCGGCGGCGACGAGCTGGCGCAACTGAGCAGCACCTTCAACCACATGACCGAGCGCCTCGGTGAGTTGCATCACCTGGAAGCGCAACTGCGCCGCCGCGACCGCCTGCATGCACTGGGCGAAGTCGCGATGGGCCTGGCCCACGAAATTCGCAACCCGCTGGGCATTATCAAGACGGCCACCCAGTTGCTGCATCGCCGCGCCGATTTGCCGGAAACCGACAAGCGTCACCTCGAATACGTGATCAGCGAAGTCAGCCGGATCAACGACCTGATCACCGAATTCCTCGACTTCGCCAAACCCAGTGCACCGCTGCGCACCGTGCAGGCGGCACGCCCGGTGGTGGAGGAGATCCTCGGCTTCTGCGGGCCTGAGCTTGCGACCCATAACATCGACGCGCAAATTGATGATGCGGCTCCCGGCGCGACGATTTATGCCGATGCCAAGCAGCTCAAGCAGGCGTGCCTGAACCTGATTCTCAACGCCATCGACGCCATGCCCGGAGGCGGGCGCCTGACCCTGGGCATCCACAGCGTGGGCGGCAACACGGTGATCAGCATCGGCGATACCGGCGAGGGCATTGCGCCGGACATGATCGAGCGGATCTTCACACCATTCGTCACCACCAAGGCCTCGGGCAC
>NZ_JACAOM010000167.1:3351-4601 GCF_013386245.1 Pseudomonas sp. 21615526
GCTGCTGGCGGAAATCAAGGTGCGCTACCCGCAACTGCCGGTGATCGTGATGACCGCCTACAGCACCGTGAAGAACGCGGTGCAGTCGATGCGCAATGGCGCCTACGACTATATCGCCAAGCCCTTCGATATCGACGAGCTGGACATCACGGTGGCGAAGGCCCTGCAGTTTCGCGACATCATGCGCGACAACGCGCGCATGCGTGCCGAGTTGGATGAACATGCGCAGTTCGACAGCCTGGTGGGTGACAGCCCGGCGTTCCGCCGCGTGCTGCACGCCGTGGACTCGGTGCGCGACAGCAACGCTACGGTGCTGCTGACGGGCGAAAGCGGCACCGGCAAGGAGATGGTCGCCCGCGCCATTCACAAGCACGGCAACCGCGCCGATAAGCCGTTTGTGGCGGTCAACTGCGCGGCAATCCCCGAAGGCTTGCTGGAAAGCGAGATGTTCGGCCACCGCAAGGGCGCCTTCACTGGCGCCGTGGCGGATCGGGTCGGGCGCTTCATGCAGGCCGACAAGGGCACGTTGTTTCTCGATGAGGTGGGTGACATGCCGTTGGCGTTGCAGGCGAAAATCCTGCGGGCCTTGCAGGAGCGGGTGATCGAGCCGGTGGGTGACCCGCGCGAGCGCAAGGTGGATGTGCGAGTGATCGCTGCCACCAACAAGAACTTGCTGGATGCGGTGGCGAACAAAGAGTTTCGTGAAGACCTTTACTACCGCTTGAACGTATTTCCGATTCCGCTGCCGGCCTTGCGTGAGCGGGTGGAAGATATCGCGCCGCTGGCCCGGCACTTTGCCCAGACCTTGAGTGCCACGGCGGGCAAACGCATCACCGGTTTCAGCCCCGAGGCGTTGCAGGCCATGGCGGCGTATTCCTGGCCGGGCAATATTCGTGAGCTGCAGAACTGTGTGGAGCGGGCGACCATTGTCGCGGCGACGCCGGTGATCGAGGATATTGATTTGCCGGCGTATTTGTTTGCTTCGACGCCTGCTGAGGATGGGATGGGCGCGATACTCAGCAACGGGCCGGGTGTGCCGCAGGATCTGGATGCGGCGCTGGCTGAGGTGGAGAAGGCTTACATCATGGCTGCGTTGCAGGAGAGCAACGGGGTGCAGGCTGCGGCGGCGCAGAGGATCGGGATTTCCGAGCGCAGTTTTTGGTATCGGTTGAAGAAGCTGGGGATTCAGGTGGACAAGATTGTTCGCTAGGGGGCGCTGAGCGTTTTTGGGGGGGGAGTACATATCCGTT
>NZ_JACAOM010000168.1:0-4716 GCF_013386245.1 Pseudomonas sp. 21615526
CAGGACGCCGGTTTAGCCGCACCGGGCCATGGATGGCCCGCTTCGCGGTGCCGGAGTGAGGGAACGCCGAGCCTAGGCGAGGCGCCGACAGGCGGGGCAGAGCCCTAATGAGATGGTCAGCCCGGCACGGGCCCCCGGTAAATCTAGACTTACCGGAGGGCCCACTTCCCGCTCAATAAAACCGACCATTACTCTCTTCCCCCCGGGCAAAAAAAACGCCAGACCAGCCTCCCGTGAAAGAGCGCATGATCCAGCGTAAAAATGAACCTCGGCTGCTTCAGCCAGGCCCCATGTTCAACCCCTTCAGACCGGAATCACCACAAAGCTTTCCGGTTTGCAGGTCAACGCCACGTTCGTACCCGGCGGCAGTGCGTGGCTGCCGGGAGTCGGCAGTTGCTGGCATTTGAGATCAAGCGTGCCACCGGCCACCTCCACGCGGTAGATCACCCGATTACCGATAAACGAAGTGTCCTTGACCTTCCCGGCAAACGCACCGTCGGCCAGTGCGGCGCCCAGAGCCGGCTCAAGGCCGATGGTTTCAGGCCGGATCGACACATTCACCGGCCCTGCACCCACGCCGCTTTTAGCGGTGTGGGCATAACGCCCAAACGGCAACTCGACCACGCCACCGAGCCCATACGTGCCGTTGACGATATTGGTATCGCCGAAAAACCTGGCGGCAAACAACGTGCGCGGCGACCAATACATCTCCTGCGGCCCGCCGATCTGCTCGATGCCACCCTTGTTCAGCAATACCACACGGTCCGACAAGATCATCGCTTCGTCCTGGTCGTGAGTCACATACACAAACGTGGTGGAAGTCTCTTCGTGGATGCGCTTGATCTCGTTAAGCATGTGATGGCGAATCTTCAGGTCCAGGGCCGCCAGCGGCTCGTCCAGCAGCAACACCGCCGGGCGATTCACCAGCGCGCGGGCCAGGGCCACACGTTGCGCCTGCCCGCCACTGAGCTCGGAGATCCAGCGGCTCTTGAAGCTTTCCAGTTGCACCAGTTCCAGCGCCTTGTTCACTTCACGCTTGATCTCATCCTTGGGCTTCTTCTTCAAACGCAACCCGAAGGCCACGTTGTCGAACACGTCCAGGTGCGGGAACAGCGCGTACTTCTGGAACACCATATTCACCGGGCGGTGTTCAGGCGCCAGGGCGGTGGAGTCCTTGCCGTCGATCACCACTTTGCCGGTGGTGGGCTCTTCGAAGCCGGCAATGATCCGCATCAGGGTGGTCTTGCCGCAGCCACTGGGGCCGAGCAGGGTCAGGATCTCGTTGCGTTTTACCGTGAGGTCGACTTTGCCCAGGGCAGTGAGGTTGCCGTAGCTCTTGGAAATTCCGGTCAGTTCAATACTGTTGGTCATGGTGATTACTCTGCAGTTTCAGCACGTTCAAGTTCGAGGCGGCGACGACGCAAGGTCATGACCAGGCCGGCAATGGCGATGATGGCGATGGTCACCACCAGCATGAATACCGAGGCGGCATTGATGGTGGGGCTGACGGCGCGGCGCATCATCGAAAGAATCATGAGGGGCAGCGTGGTGTCGCTGCCGGTGACGAACACGGTGATCAGGAATTCATCCATCGACAGCGCCACCGCGAGGATCGCGGCGCCGGCGATGGTTGGCCCGATGATCGGCAGCGTCACCAGCCAGAACGCTTTGAGGGGCGAGGCGCCGAGGTCACGCGCGGCCTCCTCGAACGACAGGTCGAAATACTCCAGCCGTGAGCGCACCGACTCCACGAAGAACGGAAAGGTGAACAGGGTGTGGCCGATGATCACCGTCAGCAGCGAGCGGGGCAGGCCGACCAGTGAGAAGAAAATCACCAGTGCAATCCCCAAAAATAAACCGGGCAAGGCGATGGGGGCGAAGTTCATGAACGCGAACACCGCTTTCACCCGGCCTTTCATGCGCATCAGCGCCAGGGCCGAGAACGTGCCCAGCAGCGTGGTGAGAATCGCCGAACCGGCGGCGACGATCGCACTGTTGGTCAGGGCTGTCATGAAGTCTGAACTGCTGAACAGCGCCTCGTACCAGCGCGTGGAAAAACCCTCGAACGGGAACGACAGCGAGGCGGACGAGTGAAAGCTGAACAGCGCGATAATCGCGATGGGCGCGTAGAGGAACAACATGTAGACGTAAGTGAATAACCGGATCATGGCGAGTTACCTTTTTTATGAGCGGCAGTCAGTCGTGGTAACGCTTGCCGGGTGCCAGGTTGGCTGCGCGCAACACCCCCAGCAGCAACGCGTACACCAGCATGAACACGATCAACAGCAGATAAGCCATCGCCGCACCGAGTGGCCAGTTACCTACCGAGCGGAACTGGTTGGCGATCACCAGCCCGGTGGTCATCGCATCCCGGCCGCCCAGCAGTTGCGGGGTGACGTAGTCGCTGGCGGCCAGCACGAAGGTGAACATGAAGGAGCTGACGATGCTCTTGTGGGCCATCGGCATGATCACCCGCCACAGAATGGTGACACCGCCGGCGCCCAGGTCGGCAGCGGCCTCCAGGTAGTCCTTCTTGATGTCCCGCAGGCCCGACACCAGCAGCAACAGAGTGAAAGGCAGCATGATGTGCACCAGGGTCAGCACCACGGCGAACTTGCTGAACACCAGCCACTCCAGCGGCTGGTCGATCAGGCCGAAGTGCAGCAGGGTGGAGTTGATCACGCCGTTGGTGCCCAGGATCGAGCGCCATGCGTAGACCCGTACCAGGTAACTGGAAAACCACGACACCAACGCCAGGTACAACACGGCGTTGGAGCGTGTGCGGTACACGATGTAATAGGCCACCGGCGCACTGATCACGGTGGAGAGCAGGGCGGTCCAGAAGCCGTTTTGCAGGGCGATCCACAGCGAGTCATAAAACCCGCTGGCGCTCAGGGCCTTGGCATAGTTGGCCAGGGTGGCGGCGGGCTCCATGCTGAAGGTCTTGGCGGTCCAGAAACTGGCAATCAGCAACAGTGCCGACGGAACCAGAAAGAACACCACCAGAAACAGCAACGGCGGCGACGCCAGCCAATACCCGCTGAGGGTTCTCTTATCCATCTTCACGTGTTTACCGACCCTTGAATCGCCGTCGTCCAGGGGCATGGACTCGGTGTTGTTGACTACGGTCATGATGAGGTTGCCTTTGCGTTTTTATTCGAGAGTCAGGGCGCGTTGACCCGTGGGGCGCGTGTTGATGAACACCCACCCCACGGTTGCCAGCGCCGGCGTGCCAAGCGCTCTAGAACGAGCCTTTGAAGTTCGCCCACTGATCGATCCATTCCGCATAGGTCACATACTTTTCGGAGCTCAGGGGCGGTTGGCCATAGAGTTTGGATTTCTCGAAGAAGCTGTCGAGGTTCGCGTAGTCAAAGGTGTTTCTCAGGTCCTCCGGCAGCAGCGGCACGGCCTTGGGGTTGACCACGCCGGAGAACATCGTGGTTGCCATCTTGGCCTGGGTATCGGGCTCCAGGGTCTTGTTGATGAACTCCAGGGCCAGGGGAATATCCTTGGCGGTTTTCGGGATGAACAACGCATCGCACCACAGCGCTGCGCCTTCGCTGGGCACCGACAGGGCAGTGGTCACGCCACGCTTGATGGTTTCGCTCGGGGTGTTGGCGGAGGCCGAGAACACCGCGTCCACTTCACCCGATACCAGCAGCGATACCGCGTCACCCGACGAGGCCGCGAACACGCGGCACTGATCACGGTACGGCTTGAGTTTTTCAAAGGCGTCGTTGAATTCGGCGCGGGTCAGGTTGGGGTACTTGTCGCCGTAGCCGGCGATAGTTGCGATCAGCGACCAGTTCGAGGTGCCGTCATCGACAAAGGTCAACTTGCCCTTGAGCTTGGGGTCCAGCAGGTCGGTGTATTGGGTGGGCTTTTTGACGTTCTTGGGGTTGTAGATGATGGTGTTCATCCCCCACAGCAACGGGATGCCCCATTGCTTGCCGTTCCAGTACCAACGGCTGCCCTTGTAGAACAGCGCGAGGGTATTGTCGGCGGAATAGTTGGGGATCTTCGTGGTGTCGATGGCCTTGAGCAGGCCCATTTCCTGATAGATCTTTTCGTAGCCCAAGGCGTACATGGTCAGGTCGAGCTGCACTGGATCGGAGCCTGCCAGCCGGGCGGTGATGTCGTCCTGGTTGCTGGCATAACTGGAGCGCACGGTAACGTTGCGTTGCTTGCGCCAGTCGGCGAGTTCGGCGTCGCCGGTTTCGCCTTCCCAGCCGAGGATTTCCAGGTGCCCGGTGGTGGCGGCAAATGCGCTGGGCACGAACGAGCCGAGGTACAAGCCTGCGGCAGAGGCGGCAGCGCCCAGCAGGAACGAGCGTCGTTTCAAGCTGAGGGAATTGAAGTTAATGCCGGTCAAACCATAACCCGTCTCTATTTCTTTTTTCATTTCGAGTTCCTGCCTGGGTGGTGGGTGCAAATGTTGAGCGACTTGCAAGGCATGGGCCTGGTGTCGATGCCAGGTGCGTCCTTTTGTATGCAGTCAGTTGGATCGGCAGTGTTATGGCCAGCATTGATTCCATGCTGCTGGGGAGGGTGGTAAGGCCTCCACTGTTCCGATTGACTCTTCCTTGGCGGGGCGACGCACGCTTATTCCGGGCTGCAGGGTGTTGCGGGCCTGAAGCGGTGCGCCCAGCGCTTGATAGGCTCGGCTTGTTGTTTTCATGGGTTGAGTATTGAGCGGGGAGGCGGGGGGCTCAATTT
>NZ_JACAOM010000169.1:0-1227 GCF_013386245.1 Pseudomonas sp. 21615526
CCAGGCGCTGGCTGAAGAAGGTTTGCAGCCCGTAGTGCTCGGTGCCAAGGACGGGCTGTGCCTGGTCAACGGCACGCCGTGCATGACCGGCCTCAGCAGCCTGGCCCTGGCCGATGCGCACCGCCTGCTGCAATGGGCCGATGTGATCGGTGCCATGAGCTTCGAAGGCCAGCGCGGCCAGATCGACGCCTTCGACGAAGAAATCATCGCGCTCAAGCCGCACCCGGGCATGCAGCAAGTGGGCATCAACCTGCGCGCGTTGCTGGACGGCAGCGAAGTGATCGCCAGCAGCAAAGGCATTCGTACCCAGGACGCCCTGAGCATCCGTTCGATTCCCCAGGTGCACGGCGCGGCCCGCGACCAACTGGAACACGCCACCCGGCAGATCGAAACCGAACTCAACGGCGCCACCGATAACCCGCTGGTGCTCGGCACGCCAGACAACTACCGCGTGGTGTCCCAGGCCAATCCCCACGGGCAGTCCGTGGCCCTGGCGGCAGACATGCTGGCCATCGCCATGGCCGAAATCGGCTCCATCGCCGAGCGTCGCCTGGACCG
This sequence comes from Pseudomonas sp. 21615526, assembly GCF_013386245.1. Lineage (NCBI taxonomy): Bacteria > Pseudomonadati > Pseudomonadota > Gammaproteobacteria > Pseudomonadales > Pseudomonadaceae > Pseudomonas > Pseudomonas sp. 21615526. The sequence goes on from NZ_JACAOM010000169.1 coordinate 559, forward strand.
TCTGATCAACCCGCACGTCAGTGGTTTGCCGGCGTTCCTGGTGAGCAACCCCGGGGTCAACTCCGGGATGATGATCGTGCAGTACGTCGCCGCCTCGCTGTGCGGGCAAAACCGCCAGTTGGCGCAACCGNNGCATGGGCACCAACGCCGCGCTCAAGCTGTATTCGGTGCTGGAAAACGTCACCCAGATCCTCGCCATCGAGTACTTGCTGGCGGCCCAGGCGTTCGAGTTCCTCCAGGAGCAACGCTTCGGCGCCGGCACCGATGCCGCCTGGCGTTTGCTGCGCGAACACGTCCCGGCCTACGACCAGGACCGCTGGCTGGCGCCAGACATCGCAGCCACCGCCGCGTTGCTCAAGGACGCCGATTTACTGCAACGCACGCTACCGAATTTGCACTGACCTTTTCCCAACAATAACCAGCGTGCCAAGCCGACTGATCCTCTAAAAGAGCACAGCGGCGGATAACGGAAGCATCCGGAGCGACTGGTAGTTAACAACACTCTCAAAAGGAGCATGAATGTGACTGCGCTAAACCTGATTCCAGGCCAACTGAGCCTTGCCCAACTGCGGGCCATCTACCAGCAGCCGGTAACCCTCAGTCTGGATGACAGCGCCTCGGCCCAGATCGAAGCCAGTGTCGCCTGTGTGGAGCAGATTCTCGCCGAGA
>NZ_JACAOM010000170.1:0-7675 GCF_013386245.1 Pseudomonas sp. 21615526
GCTGTAAGAGCGGAACCAATTTAAGCCATCACCCAAATAACGGATATTCACCCCCAAAGCCTACCGCTCAATCGACCGACTCCACCGCGCATTCCACTCGGGCCGCGCCTGGTTCACCTGGTCCCAGTCAATCGAAATCTCCGTCTGCAAATAACTGTTCATCGCCTCCACCCGCGCCCGGGTTTTGTCGGTAGTCGGCGTCGTAGGATTCGAAGGAATCTGATCCCCCAGTTCCAAAGCCGGCGCCTGAGCCTCTGCGGTCAACAAGAACTGCGCCAGTTTTTGCGCCAACTCCGGCTGGTCATTCCGCGCAATCACACACTCCGCCACGTTCAACACCACCGCGCCTTCTTTCGGCTGCGCATACTCCATCGGCACACCCAACAACTGTTGCGTGGTCACCTGCGTCGGCGTCAGCGGAAAGATCGCCGCCTCATCCGTCTGCACCATCTCGGAAATCTTCGCCGAGCTGGCGATGTACTCCAGCACGTTGGGCCCGACGGTTTTCGGCCAGGCCTTGAACCCCGGCTCCACGTTGGTCTCGCTGCCCCCCTGGATCCGGTTGAACATGAGGAACCCGTGCAACCCAAATGTGGACGAGGCCAACGACTGGAACACCACCTTGTCCTTGAAGCGCGGGTCGGCCAGGTCCATCCACGACGTCGGCGGCGCCCAGCCCTTTTCCTTGAACATCTTGGCGTTGTAACCCAACCCGGTCACCCCGAGCGTCACCGCAACCGCTTCTTCCTTGATCTTCGCCTTGGCCGGAATCTGGTCCAGGATCGGGTTGGGCGTGAGCTTCTCGCACAACCCCATGGAAATCGCGCGGTACATGATGCCGTCGTCGAGGAACATCACGTGCATCTGCGGGTTGTCCTTGTTGGCCTGCACCTTGGCCAGGATGTCCGACGAGGTGCCCGGCACGATCACCACCTTGACGTTGTTGGCCTTTTCGAACGCGGGCAGCACCTTGTCGGCGTAGACCCGCTCCATGGTGCCGCCGTTCATGCCCAGGTACAGCGTCGGTGCGGCGTGGGCCGCCGTGCTCAACAGGGCGAGGGACAGGCAAGACAGCGCAGTACGTTTGATCATGTGCATGAATCTTCCTCTCAGGCTTGGAAACGACGGATGGAAAATGCTTCGATGGGCTGCCGGCTGGCCCCCGTGCAGACGATCTCTGCCAGGGCTTCACCGACCGCAGGGCCGAGCTGGAACCCGGCGCCGGCAAAGCCGAAACCGTGGAGCAGACCGGGTTGGGTGCTGCTGTCGCCGATCACCGGTTCGTGGTCGGGCAGATAACCTTCGGTGCCGCTCCAGGTACGGATCGCCTGGGCACCCTTGAGGAACGGGTACAACTCGCCGGCATTGCGCAGAATCTCCAGCACCGCCGCCTGGCCCGGGCGGGCTTGTTGCGGGCCCAGGGCAAAGCCGCGCCCGCCACCGAGGATGCAATTTCCCCGGGCGACTTGCCGCGCATAAATCCCGCCGCCTTCCACCCCGGTGCTCACGTCCATCACCACCGGCAACGGCTCGGTCACCAGCATCGCCGGGTGCGCCGAGGTCATCGGCACCGGCTCGCCAAAGTGCGCGGCCACGGTGCCGGCCCAGGCGCCGGCGCAGTTCAGCAGCCAGGGGGCTTGCAGCTGCAGCCCATTGGCACAGCGCAACTGAAACCGCTGGCCGTCATGTTCAAGATGGGTGACTTCGGTTTGCTCCATCACCCTCGCACCGTGGCGTTGCGCTGCGCGGGCAAAGGCGGGGGAGACCAGGCGCGGATTGGCGTGGCCGTCTTCGGGGCATAACGACGCGCCGACTGCCACATCACCCACCCACGGGAACCGGGCGCGCAGTTGAGCGTGGTCGAGCATTTGCAGGCCCAGGCCAAAGCCACGTGTAGCGTCGGCGTAAGCCTGCAGAGCCGCCAGATCGTCATGACTGCGGGCCAGTTTCAAATGCCCGGAGCGCACGTATTCCCCGTCGATGCCAATCAGCCCCGGCAAGTCGGACCATAGCTCATGGGCACGCTGCGATAGCGGCAGTTGGTGCAATGGCCGCCCCTGGCGCCGCACGCCGCCATAGTTCACTCCGCTGGAGTGCGAGCCACAAAAGTCCCGCTCCAACAGCACCACGCGCCGACCTTTCTGCGCCAGCATCAAAGCCGCCGAGGCCCCGACAATCCCGCCACCCAACACGATCACTTCACTGTCGATCATGGCTGCACCTCCACGCCAAACGGCAAGGGTTTGATCGGTGCCTGGCCACGCAGGCGGCCAACGTTTTCAATCTCGCGGCCACTGCGCTGGGCAACGATTTCCGCCGCCGCCAGCCCGCACATCCGGCCCTGGCAGCGACCCATGCCAACCCGGCAATGGGCCTTGACCCGGTTCACTTCCCAGTGGCCTTCGTCCACCACCGCGCGTACTTCGCCGACGCTGACTTCTTCACAGCGGCACAGGATCAGTTCGTCCGGAGCTTCAGCGGCCCAGTTTTCCGGGAAGGGGAAGGCGGTTTCCAGGCCGTGGCGAAAGCGCTGGATACCTGCCAGTTGTTGTTCCAGCACGGGCCCGCGACGGTGGTCGATGGCAACACCGCTGTCTTCGAGCAAGGCCAATGCCGCTCGCTCGCCGGCCATTTGCGCCGCATCGGCGCCCATGATTCCTGCACCGTCGCCAGCCAGATACACCCCCGCGACACTGCTACGCCCGGCCGCATCTCGCTGGGGCAACCAGGCGCGGTTCAATGCATTCCAGGCAAATTCACACCCAAGTAAATCCGCCAGTTGGGTCTCGCTGCGCAGGGCATGGGCGAAGGCCACGGCATCACAGGCGATTTCCTGCTGGTCCCAGTGGATGCCCGTCACTCGTTGCTCGCCGTTGATGTGCGACAGCGTTGCCCCTTGATGCACCGGGATGCCGTGGGCCGTGAGCAAGGCGCGGTAGTACAAACCCTTGGCCAGGGTCGCCGGCTGGCCGAGCAATGCCGGCAAGGCGCGGCACTGGGCGCTGAACGGTGCGCTGTCGAGCACCGCCACCACCCTGGCCCCGGCCTTGGCGTACTGATACGCCACCAGGTACAGCAACGGCCCGCTGCCGCAAAACGCGACACGCTCACCGATGGCGCAGCCTTGATACTTCAGCGCGATTTGCGCCGCGCCCAGGCTGTACACACCGGGCAGCGTCCAGCCCGGCACGGGCAGGATGCGGTCGGTGGCGCCCGTGGCGACGATGATCTGCGCGTATTCGATGCTTTCGGCGTGGCCGTTGTTGAGCATGTCCAGGCGGCCATTTTCCGCATTCCACACCAGGGTTTCCGGCCGGTAGTCGATCCGGGTGGCCAGCTCATCCATGGTGCGATGCAGCGCTGTCGCCTTGCCCGCTTCAAACCCATACAGCTGCTTGGCCGAGCGCTGGAAGTTCGCCGGCTGGCGCCGATAGATCTGGCCGCCACCGCGCAGGCTCTCGTCCACCAACACCGGGGTTACGCCATGGTCCAGCAAGGTCCGGGCTGCGGTAATGCCCGCCGGGCCTGCGCCCACTATCACCACGCTCTTCATGCCTGGCGCCCCGGGTCACGGCGAATCGCCTGGCCGTCTTCCAGCAAGGTCGAACAGGCGCGCACTCGCCGACCATCTTCCAGGCGTACCCAGCAATCCTGGCAGGCCCCCATCAAGCAGAAACCGGCGCGGCGTTCGGCGCTGAAATCACTGCCCCGCAGGTGCTCGGCGCAGGTCAGTACGGCAGTCAGCAAGGTGTCCCCAAGCAGGCCCGTGGCAGGCTGTCCATCGAGGGTGAACGCCAGGCTGGGCCGCTCGGTTTCCGCCAGTCGTTTGAACAGTGCCATCAATGTTTCCCTACCAACACGCGATCCAGGCCGTAGACCCGGTCCAGCAGAATCATTGCCGCCGCCGTCAACCCGATCACCAGCGCCGACACGGCCGCCATCATCGGGTCGATGGATTCGGTGGCGTACACGTACATGCGCACCGGCAAGGTCTGGGTGGCCGGCGAGCTGACAAAGATCGACAGGGTCACTTCATCGAAACTATTGATGAACGCCAGCAACCAGCCGCCGGCCACGCCGGGCAGAATCATCGGCAAGGTGACCTGGCGAAACAGGGTGAAGCGGCTGGCGCCGAGGGATTCGGCAGCCTGCTCGGCGCTGCGGTCAATGCCGATGGCGGCCGCCAATACCAGGCGCAATACGTAAGGCGTGATGATCACCACGTGGGCCAGCATCAACCAGGTGAAGCTGCCGTTGACGCCCATCATTGCGAACAGCCGCAGCATCGCCACCCCCAGCACCAGGTGCGGGATGATGATCGGCGAGAGGAACAGCGCACTGAAGAAGTTACGGCCGGGGAACTGGTAGCGACTGATTGCCAGCGCCGCCGGCACCGCGATCAACGTCGCCAGGGTGGCGGCAACGAACGCCAGGACCAGGCTGTTGTAGAACGCCTGGATAAAGTCCGCGCGCTCGAACACCGCATGAAACCAGCGCAGGGAGAAGCCCGAAGTGGGCAGGCTCAAGGTGTTTTCCGGGGTGAAGGCCACCAGGCACACCACCACCAGCGGCGCCATCATGAACAGCACCACCAGGCCGTGAAAGCCCAGGGCCAAAGGACTGTTTCTGGACATCGTCTTATACTCCCAGGGACTTTTTGTAGCGGCCTTCGACCATGCGGTTCCAGCTCAGCATGATCAGCAAGTTGACCAACAGCAGCACCACCGCGATGGTCGCGCCCATGGGCCAGTTGAGTTCCGAGAGGTATTGGTCGTAGACCACCGTGGCGACCATCTTCAGCCGGCGCCCGCCCAGCAGGCCGGGGATCGCGAAGGAGCTGGCGGCCAGGCCGAACACGATGAGGGTGCCGGAGAGTACGCCGGGCATCACCTGCGGCAACACGATCTTGCGCATCACCGTGGCCTGGCTGGCACCCAGGGACAGCGCCGCCTGTTCCGCCGACGGGTCGAGTTTTTGCAGGGAGGTCCACACCGGGATAATCATGAACGGCAGCATCACGTGCACCAGTGCGATGATCACCGCGAACGAGGTGTACAGCAGCTTCACCGGTTTGCCGCCGAGGGCCTGGATCACCTGGTTCACCAGGCCATCGGCACCCAGCAGCAGGCTCCAGCCAAAGGCCCGCACCACCACCGAAATCAACAACGGCGTGAGGATCAGGATCAGGAAGATCGAGCGCCACGGCGTGCCCATGCGGCTGAGGATGTAGGCCTCGGGCACCCCGATCACCACGCACAGCAAGGTCACCAGGGCACTGATCCAGAAGGTGCGCCAGAAGATCTCGTAGAAGTACGAGTCGCTGAACAGCGACAGGTAGTGGGCGAAAGTCCACTCATCGGCCTTCACCCCCACCTGATAGTCGAACACGTTGAACGACAGCACCAGCGTCAGGCCCAGGGGCAGGATCAGCAGCCCGAAAAACAGCACCAGCGCCGGCAACGACAACAGGTAGCCACGGCTCATGCGCGCACCTCATCCGCTGCCAGCACCCGCAACAGGTTCGACTCCCAGTCCAGGCCCACTGCAGCGCCGCAAGCCAATGGCGCGCTGCCGTCATTGCGGCGGACCACGGTCAGCTCGCCGATCTCGGTCTTGATGCGATACAGCCATTGGCTGCCGAAGAAGTAGCTGTCGAGGATCTTGCCTTGCAGCCGGCCGTTGCCGGCGGCCACCAGGTCGATCTTTTCCGGGCGCAGGCTCAGGGTCAGTTCGCCGTTGCCGGGCCCGAAGCGCACTTGCGGCGCGCCGAGTTGATCGAAGTCGCCCGTCAGCAGGTTGGCCTTACCGACAAAGTCCGAGATAAAGCGTGTGCGCGGGTGTTCATAGAGTTTGTACGGCGCGTCGATCTGCGTCACGCGCCCGGCCTGCATCACTACTACCCGGTCGCTGATGGACAGCGCCTCGGCCTGGTCGTGGGTGACCATCAGGGTGGTGATCCCGACTTCACACTGGATGCGACGGATCTCGAACTGCATCTCTTCGCGCAGGTTGGCGTCGAGGTTCGACAGCGGCTCGTCCAGCAGCAACACCGGCGGCTCGATCACCAGGGCGCGGGCCAGGGCCACGCGCTGACGCTGGCCGCCGGACAGTTCCCGCGGGTAGCGCTCGGCGTGGGGCGCCAGGCGCACCAGTTCCAGCACGGTCTTGACTCTGCTTGCGATCTCAGTGGCAGGCACCTTGCGCATCTTCAGGCCGAAGGCGACGTTGTCGCGCACGCTCATGTGGGGGAACAGCGCATAGCTCTGGAACACCACGCCGAGGCCACGGCTGGCGGGTTTGGCATGGGTGATGTCGCGACCGTCGAGGACGATCTGGCCACCGGTGACGTCGACGAAGCCGGCGATCATTTGCAAGGTGGTGGTCTTGCCGCAGCCCGAGGGGCCGAGCAGGGACACGAATTCGCCTTTTTCCACCGCAAGATCAGTGGCGACCACCGCGTCGACGGCGCCGTAGCGTTTGCTCAAGGCGTTGAGTTGGAGAAAAGCCATGTCTGCGTTCCACCTTTTTGAGTCGCGTCGAAACGCGCTTTTTTGTTTTGGGCAGATGCGAAAAGGGTGTTGCGGGTGCGTTGGCGCTCGATCTTGAGTCGGCTGCCGTTAGTTGTTCATTTCGCCCCTGTGGACGCAGATTAGGGCGAAAGACTAGGATGGCGGAAGATAGAATTTCACTGGATAGAGTACTTTTTTCAGTTTCATTCACTGACCAGAATTTAGTGTGAGATATCGGCTTATGGATTCCACTGAGCGGAATGAAAGTGTCAAGGAAGTCGGCGCCGGTGGCGTCTCCCGGTTGTTTGCATTACTGCGCATCCTCGGCGCGGCGCCGGACGGTGGTGAACGGGTGACGCAACTGGCGCAGCAGGTGGGGCTGTCGCAACCCACCACCCACCGACTGCTGCGCAGCCTGATGGACGAGGGCATGGTGGAGCAGGATGCGCGCAGCAAGCGCTATCGGCTGAGCCTGGAGTTCTTTGCCCTGGCGGCGAATGCGGGCAACACCGGCAACCTGCGGGACCTGGTGCGGCCGAGCATGTTGCGCCTCAGTGCGTCGTTGGGGGATTCATTGTTCCTGCTGGCGCGCAGTGGGTTTGATGCGATCTGCCTGGACCGCAGTGAAGGGCCGTATCCGATCCGTACCTTTACCGGTGATATCGGCGGCCGCGTGGCGCTGGGCGTGGGGCAGGGCAGCCTGGCGATTTTGGCGTTTTTGCCGGAGGAAGAGCGCGAGACGGTGATCCGCTACAACTTGCCGCGGCTCAAGGATTTTCACCTGTACGACGAGGTGTTTTTGCGTTCGGAGGTGGAGAGTGTGCGGCGGTTGGGGTATGCGGCGCGCAATACCGGGGTGCTGGAAGGCATGGCCGGGTTGGCGGTGCCGATCCTGGATCGCAATGGGCATGCGGTGGCGGCGTTGAGTGTGGCGACCATCAGCGACCGGCTGGGGCCGGGGCGGTTGCCGACGGTGGTGGAGTTGTTGAAGCGCGAGGCGGCGGCGATCGGGCCGAAGATCAACCCGTTTGACCCGACGTTGCGCCGGCCTTCGCAGATCTTTGGCGGGTAGGTAATACCAGTAACGACACAGATCAAATGTGGGAGCGGGCTTGCTCGCGAATGCGGTGTATCAGTAAAAAATTTGGTGACTGACACACCGCATT